>NZ_JADBRA010000003.1:0-254778 GCF_014896205.1 Enterobacter cloacae complex sp. I2 | reverse complement strand
CGGATTGCCCACTTTCCCCGTCAGCGTTTTCTCTTCTGAATAGCCCCATCCGGACGAGATTTCTGCGGCATTGATGGCGCGTACACGTACCAGATAGCGCCCGGCATAAATCCCAGGAACGTCGAAGGACGTGGTGGAACTGCGCGGCACGTTCACCCAGTTCCCGTCGTTGCGGCGCCATTGCGCTTCATAGGCGATAGCATTCTGCGCCTGGTCCCAGCTCACGCGCATCGTTTCGACGCTGATATTTTGCTGCACCACCGAAAACGAGCTGATCACGATGTTCGCAGGCGGCGACTGGTTGCCCGGCGGGATCACGCTCACCGGCCGCTGGTCAATGATGGCTCCGGTATCGATTCGGGCATATTTATCCGGATCGTGCCATGCACCGGTAATGGTGAAAGTGCCATCATCGTTATCAGCGACGCTCACAACACGATACTGCTGCGCGTAGAGTTCGTTTGACTCAACCACCCAGACAGCTTCGGCCTGAGGCGTCTCACTGTACGCGGTGGTGACTGTGACCGATTCCCCGTTAACCGCCTGAATGGTCCTGCTCTGTGACGCTCCGGAGGGAAGATTGAGGATAAGGCGATCACCTGCTGCTGCATCAGCTACACGGTCAAGTTTGATAACGCGACCGTTAACGGCGCTGATGCGACCGCCCATAACCTTTCCGGAAAGCAGCTCGTCTGCCACAGCGATAATGTAGCCAGGCTGCGGTATGTTTCCGTCCAGCCCGACATCGAACGAAACAACGCGATCCTTGTTGTTGGTGAGAATACCCCAGCGCCCCTTTCGGTTAGCTTCTGACTGTCTGGTACAGCCGATGGCTGTCATTTCCAGCTGATTGAAGCCGTACCGCGCCACCAGCGCCTGCTCGAATACGGGTTCCATCGCGTCAGCGTAGGCGTTACCGGGATCGGACCATGAAACCAGCGCTGTAGTGTAGCGGGTTTTCGTGGTGCTACTTGAATAGGTGAAGCGACCGCCAACAACGTTAGCGCGCGTATAGCTGTAATCCACATCACGGGGCATATCGGCCAGAGCAACGATCTGATCGCCACCCCAGTACGTCATGCCACGGAATATGGCCGCAAAATCACGCAGGACTGTATAAGCGTCGTTTCGGTCCTGGATGTACACGTTGCAGGTATAGCGTGGTTCTGTTCCATCGCCACCCTTACCGTCCGGCACCATCTGATCGCAATACTGGGCGACCTGATAAAGCGTCCATTTATCGATGTTAGCAGCAGTCAAACGGTGACCGAGGCCGAACCGGTCAGAAACAACCAGATCGTAAAATATCCACGCAGGGTTATCCGTCCATGCCCACTTAAATGCCCCGGTCCATGTCCCGCTGTAAGAGCGGGTTTCTGGGTCGTAAGTATCAGGAACCCGAATAACGCGGCCACGAGGCTCACAGGAGATCTGAGGTATAGAGCCATTGAACTGGCTGGAGTCGAATTCGATGTACAGCAGCGCGGTGTTCGGATATCGCAATTTCGCATCAATCACCTCAGTGAAGCTCTGTAGCGTCATCGTGTCGCCGATTTTCGCGCTGTTGGCGTCAGCGGTAATTTTGCGTAGTCTGATTGTCCAGGTGCTGCCCGCCTGAGGTAAGTCAATACGGTGGCTACGCTCATAACCTGAGGTCGTTTTCCCGGTCACGCTGGTATTGAGGACTGTCTGCCATGTCCCGCCGTCCGTCTGCAAGTCAATCGCATAATTAACCGAGTAACCAACCAGATCGCCATCGTCCTCCTGCTTGAAAAGCGAAGGCCATTTCAGGCGTAAGCGAACCGCCGAAAGCTGTGTATTGGTGAAGGTTCGTGTCCACGCTGTAGCGCTCGTTACCTCGGTTCCCACGCTGATTTCGTTTTCTGTACCGGGAATGCCCTGAATGTACTTCTGGGCCTGAGTACCCGCGCGAAATTCCCACGTTACACCGCTGAAGTTTTGGGAGCCGTCGGCGTTTTCCAGCGCCGTTCCGTCCAGGTAGATATCCTTGCCGGTGAGCTGTCCAGCAAACTCCCCTTCCCCAAGCGCAACGAGGATCTTTGCCTTCGCTACAGATTGCAGATCATCAGGCTGTTCGGTAGGAGTTCGGGAACTGGAGCTCCCCCCTTTTCGTCCGGTAATTGTTTTAGCCATATCGCGCCCATAAAAAAAGCCACCCGGGGGTGGCTTGTAAAAAGGTTTGTTATCTACTGCTGATCTTCGACATAAATCCCGGCGGAAATAATTGCCCCGCCGATTCGTCGGCGTCCGTAAAGGAGCGGAACCGGGTAACCCTGCGCGGCGGTGTTTGTCACCCCGCCGAACGCATACGATGCACGGTTATCTGCGCTTTGTTTGCTGGCAAGGCCCCCAGGTTGAGGCGAAAGCATCTGGACAACTCCACCAGCAATCATAGCTGCACCGAATTTCGCGGCTCCGTAGCCCACAGCAGAAAGCGTTCCTCCAGAAAGCATCCCAACAGCAATGCCCGCAACGACAAGAACAGCCCCAAGAATTGTCTGCAAAACTCCAGCTTTTTTACTTCCGATTACAACAGGAACAATTCGAATAACTTCACCGGTTACTGGAAAACCTAAATCATCCACTCCGATGTTTTTTTTATCTTTAAAAACGGCATAAGTCAGACCTCTTGCTTTACTGGTGATCAGGAATTTTTCCAGCCCATTTATTGTTTTTGTTAGCGAATTGATTGCCTCTCCGGTAGTTCGTATAAGCCTATGATGAACCTTCCCGTACGTTTTCCCCAAAATGCCGCCGAGTTCAATTCGGGCCATGACCTCAGACATATGTTTGCTCCATAAAAAAAGCCACCCGAAGGTGGCTTAGTTTATTTTAATATTTTAAAGGCATGACCTGGCGGCCGTGGCCCAGTGATCATTCCATCCTTTTGCAACGGCATAAACTTTAATATCGCTCCCGCCGCGCTCTGATTTATCGATATTTACTACCGAAAGAGCACCAAAAATATCATCCGATGCTGTTATTTTGTAACCTGACTCGGTAGGTACACTGGAGCTTGAAGAACGAAGTTCTACCCATTTTGGTGCTAAGCATCTGTTAACCTGATCGGCACTCTTGGAGGTGTGCTCTGATAAAATAGGCTTTTGGGACTCTAGAGAATTTACAGAGCAGCCAGCCAAACCAATAACTAGCAGCAAGAGTAGCTTTTTCATTTTCATGCTCCTTTGAAATTTCGTAAAGGTTAGCACAGAGATTTGTAACGTAGAATCTTCATCGTTCGTTCCTGCCAGTAACCGCCATATGGTACTCGCTGACTCAGGTGACCGTACAGGTGGTGCAGCAGCATATTACCCTCCAGCAGAATACCAGCGTGATTCCACTTATCAGCCTGGACCTGCATGATCACCATATCGCCAGGTTTCGGCGGCCCGTCGAATTCACGGAATCCGCACTCGTACCAGCAATCCTGATAGAAGTTGTCCGGATAGTCGTTTTCCCACCAGGGATAATCAACCCGGTAATCGTGGAGTTCGATACCATGCGTTTGCCGGAAATAGCTCATTACCAGCCCCCAGCAGTCAAAGTGACCAAGCACAAACGGACGCTCCAGCAGTGGCAACTCTCCGCGCGGCTGAATGGTGCGTAAATCCCCCTCTGGCCAACTCACGATATGCCAGGGTAAAAGCGTTGCGTCGCATTGCGCTTTATCCAGTTCGCTCGGCTGTGTAGTAGCGTCAGGGTGGCTGTGAACGATGGCGATCACCGTACCCCAGTCCTCAGCGGCTGCGTAATCTTCGGGGCAAAGGACAAAATTGTCCTCCGGCGCCGCGGCAAGATTCCGGCAAGGAAAATAACGTTCAACGCGGCTTTTCTGCGCCACCACACCACAGCACTCACGAGGATATTCAGCGGCGGCATGCGCCATAATTGCATCAATGGTTTTCTGACGCATATCAGCTCCTGATCAGCGACGTACCCGGGAACCCACCAAACGAGAGTTCGTTGCTTTCACCGAACCGAAGTTTGCAGGCCGTCAGCGTGCCGTTGCACTCATCCAGTGACGGATCGCTTACCGGGTTATTGTTTTTGTCGAAATAGCGCGTACCGGCATAGTCGCAGCCGTCGCCTGTGCGGTACTTATTACGAATGCACCATGTGCACAGGGAATGAAGCTGCCGCGTGGGGATCATTTGTCCCTGAAGATCCATAGGGCTGGACAGTACAAACTCGATGGTTTCGCCAGCAAGCTCGGTCGTTTTCCCGTCGATATACCAGACCTGAAGTTTCTCCTGAGTCGGATCTGCTGTAGGGTTACCGCCTGCGAAGTTTTTCGCATCGAGATATTTTGCCTTTGTGTCGTGAATAGTGACCTTAGCCTGTAGCAAATCGTCGTACGCAAGACACAGGGCAGAAATAGAGCTTTCGATGTTCGCGACCGTAAGTGATGGCGTCGCATTGCTGCCACTGGTCGATTTCTCCAGCCCTTCCAACAGATAGGGCCAGGCGGAATATTCATTACCCTGCCACCAGATTGGTTTCGCCGGGAGCCTGGCCTCATCCCCCCCGGCGGCGACTATTTCCGCTTCGGTGTGGGGAATGTTGTAATTGTGAAAGCGGAGAACGTCCGTCAGTCCAAAAGAAGAACCGTCCACCTCAATCAGGCGAACGTCGTTTCCGGATTCCAGCTTCTGATAGTCTGCGTTTAAGCTCATGGTTTAAATGCCTGGATGAATGTTGCCGTCAGAGACCAGTTGCCTCCCCCCATTGGGGAGGGCTTGTACTGTTTGCATCGATAGAGACCCAAATCCTCAAGCGGCGGCTTCCATGCAAATGCTTTTGTTCCTTCATGGCGGTCAAGAAAGTCTTTGATCGACTTGATGTAGGATTCCAGACCTACAAAGGTCAGATCCCAGCTTTGTGAGCGAGGGTTGAGTCCGTCACCGGATGTCTGGGTGTAACCATCTCCGAACTGCGCCTCACGCGTACGCATGGTGACGTCCTGAGAAGGATTCACCCTAGGGCTCCAGTTGAAAGTTTCCAGCGCCATTACCGCCTCCCGTTTGTACTGTTCCAGATTGCCCCTCCGGGACGAAGATCAGCCTGTATCAGCTTTCGGTATTCATCTCTGACAAAATTGCCTACGCTTTTACCGAATTTTTCCAGCCCGCCAGATGATTGTGATGCCGTACTGCCATCGCCATTGATAGTGATGAATACCTGAGGAGCAGCGCCTTCAGAGGCACCGCCTGACACTGCGCGAACCCCAAGTGAACCATCAGCTGCCCGGGTCAATGGCATGATCGCTTCTGGTCCCGCCTCACCCATTACTCCTGCCCCTTTCGCGAATGCGAAAAAGGTAGGGTTATCGACAACCTGACCGCTGTAGGCACTTAAGTCTGAGGAGGAATAAACGCCACCTTTAGCATTGAACTGGAAATTGCTCCCGTAATCGGCAATTGCTGTCCCTGAGCTGACTGCCGTACTTCCACTAACACCGCCAAGTACACTCGAACCGACACCCATAATCGAACTCAGGATGGTATTTGTTACGAGCGCCTGCGCTGCCATATCGACGAGGTTTTGAATTATCGACTGAGTAAGCGTGGAGAAGAGGTTGATCATGCCCTCTTTAAAGGTCTGCGTATTAGTCAGCAGCCCCGTCAGGACATTAGTGGTTCGCTCCCGGGTAGCATCAACCAATCCGATCGCCAGATTATTGAAGTCACTCTGTGAGCGATATAATTCCAGCGCGGTCTGATACTGTGCATCAGCAGAATCTTTACTGCTCTTCTGCATCAGCATTTCGTATTGCTGCTTACTCAGCACACCACTGCGATAATAGGTCTCTACCAGACTTTGCTGCTGTACGAGTTGGTTCCTTTGCTGGGCAAGCGGATCAACGTCCCCGGCAAGCTCAAGCCGTGGTGCTGATAGAGCATTAGCCTGGGCCTGTAGGATTTGTCGGGATGTCTCCTGTGACAGTGTGACACGCGCAGCCATGTACTCTTTTTCAGTAAGCAAACGTGCATCAAGGAGAGACTTGAGCTCCTGGCTCGCTTCCTTCTCTTTATTGATGGCCGATCGTGCCGGGGAATACTGCTCAGCAAGTTCGTTACGTTGCTTCTGATAATTTTCAGCATTCATTAACAGCGCACGCTGTAGATCCTGCTGGCTTGCTCCATTTTTACGCGCCGCAGCGATCAGCTTTTCCTGACTGGCTTTCTCCTGAAGATCAATTTTTCCAAGGCTGGTTGCATGAGCTTCTTCGATCTCCCTGCGCAACTGAAGATACTGATTGACCGTTTCCTTCCTGGCCTTTTGAGTATCTTCACCGGTCCAGGGTGTGGTAACACCCTCTCCGGCTTTAGCTGTCTGAGCTGTGATATTTTTGATGTCATTCGCGAGCGATTTTGCTTGATCGGCGATCCCTGTCTGGACCAAAAATCGCGCCTTGCTGACATTCTCAAGGTTAGACTGTGTTGTCTCTAACCCTTTATTAACGGCTTCAAGGTCAGCTTCTGCCCGTTTCTTACTGTCCTCTACCCCTTTTTTCTGTCGGAATGGGTCAAATCCACCGAGGCTATCTAGTCTGCTGTCTGCGTCCTGAATTTCCTTGATGAGCTGGTTACGCTGAGTTACCTGATTTTCATACTGGTCTTGCAGGTCAATCTGCTTAACGGCCAGCTGTTTATCAGACATCTGCATCAGCGCAGCAGTGGTTTCAATGACAGCATCCTTGAGGTTAATTGCTGACTGTCGGGCATCCTTCGCCTGCTGATGAAAATACAGAAGTGCGGAGCCTGCCAGCATCGCAGCCCCAAAAGGTCCACCGACAAGCGCCAGGGCCCCGCGAGCGAGCCCCACAGCTACCGAGGCAGCACGAGCGGTCAGAGATACCTGACGATTAGCTGCTGCCAACTGCATTTTTGCACGAGTGGCCAGATTAGTTTGCTCGGTTTCTTCACGGATAAGCCGGTTAAACTCTCCCTGGTAATTTACGTTCAAACCATGCTGTCTGGCCGTCTTTTCCAGCTGACGGTAGTAACCAAACTCTGCGTCATTTCGCTTAAGCGTGGCGGCAGTAGATTCCAGCGTCTTGCGCGCACCATCAGCCTGAGCCGCTGCTGCTGCTTTAACGGCTGCCTGATTCTGCTGCCAGGCACTTACGCTTTCCCTCAGCCCCGCAGTGAGCTTCGTTGAGATGACGGGGATCAGCGTATAGAGCGCCACGTTCGCTACGGCGTTAAAGTTATCGGTAAGCAGGTTAATACCGTCTGTTACTGACTGAATGCCGGAACGCAGAGGCCCAGTACTGCTCTGACCAATCTTAATGATCATGCCTTCGAAGGCACTGGTCAGCCCCATGATGTCGCCATTCAGGTTATTCACACGAATAGCGGCCTGCTCATGTGCCGTCTGGGTGCCGGTGAGAGCCTGTGTCAGGGCATTAAGTTTGCTGCGGTTGTCCACCAGCACCGAAGCCGCGTTGATATTCTCAACGCCGAAAAGCTTCACGGCCTGCGCAGTGGAAAGGTTTTTCTTCGACAGATTCTCCAGCGCACCGCTAAGCCCCACAATCGAGGGTTTCAGGGTTTTGTCTGTACCTTTCTCAAGGGCAAGAATAACGTTTCTCAGCGCGGTGCCTGCTTCACCACCTTTGATTTCACGCTCAGCCAGAACCTGAATCGCTGCATTCAGCGTTTCAAAACCGACTCCTGCCTGTGCAGCAGCCACACCGCCATTTTTGATAGCCGCAGCTGTATCTGCGATTTCCGAAGCCCCGAACTTGGCACCGGCAGCCAGCACGTTAATATAACGATCCGCTTCCTGAGCCCCGGCCCCGAACTGGTTAAGCGAAAGAGCCAGAGTGCGGGTTGCATCTGGCAAAGTTGATCCTGCGGCCTGAGCAAGCGTTAGCGCGCTCTTTGTCGCCTCAGTAAGTCCGTCTGCGGTCTGAAGAAGCTCAGGTTTAGCGGACGCCATCAATTTCAGGGCTTCCACCGCCTGGCTCGCACTGTATTCAGTGCTACGCCCCATCTCCTGGGCGGCTTCATCAAGTGATTTTAACTGGATGCCTGTAGCGCCGGTGATAGCCGAAAGGTCGGATAAAGCCTGCCCGTATTCACGCGTGGTAGTAATGATGGCACCAAGAGATAAACCGGCACCGGCAAATCCCGCCAGGCGACCAGCAACACCCGCGATGGTTTTCCCCATCCGGGAATAGGCTTCATCTGTCTTTTTAGCATCTTCCTGTGCGTTACGGTTGAAACGCTTTGATGAGTTCTCAGCATCACCGTATGCACCCATCAGCTGAGATTTAAAATTGGCTGCGTTGAGATGCAGCCCGACGGCGAGGGAAGCAACGTCAGCCATTACATTAACGCTCTCATTACTGCCGCACACTGATCGTCAACATTACTGACTACAGCAGGAGGCGGGGTTTCAGGAGTCGGAGAAATCTCATCACCGGGTCGGCTTATGGCACCAGTACGCAGAAAGTACGCGCGCCAGTGAAAAAGAGTTTCTGCCGGAAGTGAAGCTATCCTTGAAGGGTCAGGCTCGCCCCAGCGGTCAGCCAGCCAGAAAATCAGCTCAAGCCAGGGCGAGCTCGTTAGTTTTTTTCCGCGTCTTCAAGCTTGCCCAGCGCATGTTTTTTTACAGTGGCGATTGCATCAAGGAGCGCCACGTTGTCATGAGTCTGGAGTAGCTCGGCTGCGGTAGGTTTGTCTTCAGCTGCGATTAGGCTGCCATCGGGATGGACAAGACAATCGACGATCAACTGCACACTGATCTCTGAAGCTTTACGCGCATCTTCTGAAATCTGACTGTCTCGCAGCGCTTCTTCATGATCGATGAGTTCTCCCGCCGTCATGCGGCGTAGATAAACGGTGGTTCCAAAAATTTCGGCGGTAACAACGGCGCTTTTAGGCTTCAGAAGTGCGGATTTAAGTGCAGAAACATCGATGGTAGACATAGTTTCTCCTGAGAATTAGATAATAAAAGGCCACCAGGAGGTGGCCAGTTAGTAATGCCCTGATCAGCTGCCGGCAGCCGTACCCCAGGTAATATTGTTCTGTTTTCCCTGAACAGTGATTTGAATGACTTCACTTGCCGGGGCGGTAATTTCATTCATCTGCCAGCCAGAAAGGGCCAGAATCATGTTCGCCGTTCGACCATTTGGCAGCTCAACGTAAAACTGTACGGTTTCCCGGTTCTCTGCTGCGTTGAGGAAATCAGCAAAGTCCTGGTTGGCTGGATCGTCAATAAAGCCCAGCGATTTTTCAGGGCCTTCAGGCAGGTCAGAGATAAACTGTTTACTGGTATCGATCAGCGTAGTGCAGTCTACAAAGCTGCCCGTCTGTCCTGTAGCGCCCAGCGCTTTACAGTTAATGAGTGGTTTCATTGTTGCTACGTCGCTGCCCGCAGCACCCCACATAACGACGGTGCCAGCAGGCAGCATCGCGTACTCTGGCGAAGTTTTATCAGCCATAATTTCTCTCTCTTTGAAGGTGGCAGCGAGCGCTACCGGTGGTTTTCAATTCGGTCGCGTATTTCTATCGCAAGGATGCGCAGAACTTTCGCTTTCTGATAATCGAGCGCCGGACGAATGAAGGGACTTGCGACTTGCTTTACGGTTCCCATCTCCTGAGCCAACGCTTTGATGAAGTGTTTTTTACTCGGGCCAACGCGAAGATATACAACTGCATTGCCCTTTGCTTTCGAAGAGGATGAGCGGATTTTAATTGAATCGCGCATGTGCTCATCTTTCGCTGATTCGTCGTAACCAGCATGCGCTTTCATATCCTCCAGAACGGGCTCAAGTGCAGCTTTCCCGGCCTCCCGTAAAACCTGCGTACCAACCTTTTCCCCAAGGGAAAGTAATTGGCGTTCGAGTTCCTGAAGCCCTTTAACTTCCATGCGAATCATGATGATTCCTCATAAAAATAAAGCACGAAATCTCGGGTAAGCCTGTACTGAACCTGATTGCTGGTAAGGGTTGTTTTATCCTGAAGTATATTCCCACGCTGAATATACTGAACGGGATAACCTTCAAGCTCTCCGTGGACAATACTTTTCCATTGAGACCAGATAGCCTTATCCAGTTTCACCAGCCCAGTATAATCATCCACTTTGTACATTGAGATTTGAAAACGACCAGCAATGAGCCCTGTTCGTACCATTCCCGTTTCAACTTCCGGGTCTGATATCCGCTGGAATGTAATACCGTTTTGCTCGCTGTCTGGTAGAAGAAGAGGATAAACAGTCATCCCGGAAAGACGCTCAAGCGAGATTTTAATTGCCTGTTCTATCATGTCGTATATCCCGTTCAGCCGTTATTACACATCGATCAGACTTGCTACGATCAACGGCGCGAACTGTATAGACATCATCATTCCACGCTATTTTCCAGTCAGTCTGGACGTCTGAACGCACCCTGATAGTGAATAACCAGGTTTCAACAACCTGTTGTTGATCCAGTGTGCGAATTTTTCTGTTAGAAACATTCTCAGCCCTGGCCCAAACAGTAGCGACCACGACGGGGCCACCTGGAAGCGGCTCTCCCAGTGGACCTCGCTGAATTTCGAGTTTTTGTAATACAATGCGTTTATCAAGCTCGCCAGCACGCAATGAACTCATAGGCCATATATCCTGTAAGGCTGAAGAAGAGCCTCCACAGCTAATGGAACCTGAGACACGGTTTCACCTATAACTACCGATTCCCTGTTTGCATACCAGTGACCGATAAGCAGTAGCATGGCTGCCTTCACATCATCATTGAGCAGGATCGGGTCCGGGTCGTCAGCGTAGCCAGGGCTGCTTTCCTTTTCATAGAGCGTTCGGCGTGTCCATGTCTGGACGTACCGGGCCGCTGCACCTGTGTAAATCGCCAGCAGAGCATCATCACCCGTAAAGTCGGTATCAATGCGGCAATGCTGTTTCACCACATTCTGATCAAGCATTTGTTTGCCCCGAAAAAAAAGCGGCCCGAAGGCCGCAATAGTTATCAGCTACCCGCGCCGGTGCTGAATGAACCGTACACGAACGCCTCAGGGCGTTTCACAGCCAGCGCCAGACGTTCTTCGCAACGGATGGTGATCATGTTTTTCTCGAAGTCGTCGGCGTTCTCCGTGGAGATAACCACGTTCGCATCTTCGCGGTCGAAGATTTGCGCGCCAGCGTTAAATGCACCGGTCAGGAATTTACCCTGGAAGGCTGCCGCTTCCGTTGCAACAACCGGCAGGCCCCACAGAGTCGGACCAGTCAGCGCCGCAGGGTTCGCCAGAATGTAACGACCCAGGCTGTCTTTGGTCAGCTCGATCCGCGCCCAGTCAATGAAGTGAAGAACATGACCAGACGCCGGGAAGCGTGCCAGCTGTGCCTGCAACATTGCCAGACGCAGATCGTCAATCCCGCTCTGCTGTTCGACAGTGAACGCCGGATTGAACGCTGACGCCTGAGGAACGATGCCGTGCAGATGAACGCCGGTACCATCACCGAAGAGAATTTCCTGCTCTTCTGCATACTTCAGTCCGTAGCGCATTTCGGCATCAACGGTGGACTGCAACTGTGCGAAGTCATCCAGGATCTGCTTTGAGGCTTTGAACAGGTGCGCGATGGTGCTGACGCCAGTGATTTTCGGCGTGAACTCAATTTCGCTGTATGGTTTCTGCGTATTTTCAGGAACCACTTTCGCGTTATTGGTAAAGCCTGTCTGCTGCACCCAGAAAATAGCTGAGGAGGACGTACGACCTGGAGCGATCAGATCGCGGATGAACAGGCGCTGTTTCGGTGCCGTATCAATACCCGGCAGGCGCTGTGGCTCTACAACACCATCAGGCACATCCACCGAAGTCAGGGCAGCCTTAACCGGGATGCTGATGCGCTTACCGCCTTCCACGCTGGAAGCAAAGGTTTTCAGGGCTTCAGCGGAGATCACCTGGTGGCCAACGGACTCGACAACCTGTTTCGCGTTTGCCAGCGGCATCTGGGCAACGTGTTGCTCCAGTTCGCCCATTGCGGCCTTCAGGGTTTTTTCAGCTTCACGCAGCGCATTGAACTCAGAAGCCATTTTATCAACGGCTGCTTTTGTTTCTTCTGACAGCCTGCCTGACTTCTGTGCCTCTTTGAGTGCGTCTTCTGCTTTCGCGTTGAATTTGCCGGTTGCCTCTTCAATGCTGGCAGTGACTTTTTTCAGAATTTCGTTTACTTCAGACATAAAGGGTCCTTATTTGACTAACGCCGCAAGAGCGCTTTCAAGTGAATTGAGGGTTTCAGGTTTGATATCTTCGGCAGCGCCCGGCGTACCGTCGTTGGTGGTGACAGCGCCAGGCATGCCACCGGATAAGGCTTTAATGAGTTTTCTGCGCTCAGAGCGCGGGGTGTTGGTTTTAGCCAGCAGCGCATCAAGTTTGCGAAGCGCGGCCGCGGGTGATTCATCGCCATCACTGACCGCATCAGCAGAAAGCAGGCTGTCTGCCAGTCCCTTCGCCACAGCGTCACTGCCACCGATATAACTCTCGGCATCCATCAGTTTCTGAACAGCTGCCATATCAAGGCCGGAGCGCGCCGCGTAGATGTCTGCCATAGCGTTATCGAAGGGCTCCAGAGACTGTGCCAGTTCCGCAAAGTCATGGCGGTTACCCATCGCGTAGACCCAGCAGTTGTGGATCATCAGGAAGGCACCACGACCGATCTGAATATCATCCCCGGCCATCGCAATGACCGAGGCGGCACTGGCGGCAATACCGAGCACCTTCACCGTCACACGGCCTTCGTATTCACGCAGAAGGTTGTAGATTGCCAGGCCTTCGAACATGTCACCGCCAGGGGAGTTGATATTGACCGTGACGTCGGCGCCATTCATCGCCCGTAGCGCACCGGCGATACGTTTGGCTGTTACGCCTTCACCCCAGTAGTCCTGCCCGATCACATCAAAAACAGAAATACTGTTGTCGTCGGTGGCCGCAGCTTTGATCCCGCCATCCCAGCGATCCAGGGCGGAGGGTAAAGTTTCACAGGTGACCCGCGCACAGGGGCGACCCGCCGGTGCTGCCGGAAGTTGTTTTTTGCTCATCAGGAAAGTGCTCCTAAGCGGCCTGTTTCAGCGGAGATTGTTCAAAGGAAATATCAGGGAATACGTGGTTATGCAGTTCTCTCAGGGCCAGAGCCTGAACAGCAGGATTGCTGCTTTCGAGATTTTTCAGTTGCGTCAGGTTGAGCTGAACGGTGTAAATATCACCCCCTTCAATAGGTGGCATATTTTCAAGACGGCGCACGTCATTACGGGACATCCACCCATTCTGGAGCGCACTGGTATAGTACGCAGCACGGCCCGCGCTGTCGGCGCGCAGCAGTCCTTCTACGGAGAACTCCGCGAACACCTCGTCATCGC
This sequence comes from Enterobacter cloacae complex sp. I2, assembly GCF_014896205.1. Taxonomy (NCBI): domain Bacteria; kingdom Pseudomonadati; phylum Pseudomonadota; class Gammaproteobacteria; order Enterobacterales; family Enterobacteriaceae; genus Enterobacter; species Enterobacter cloacae complex sp. I2. Next base: position 241,403 of record NZ_JADBRA010000003.1, on the reverse strand, counting down.
TGTCAAGCAGGCACCGTCCAATTTCCTGTTCGATGTTCACCAGCAAAGGTCGCAGGGTGTGCGTCAGGAAAAGAAGGTTCATACCCTCCAGACTCGAAGCCCAGCTGCTCTGCTTTGTCGTATGCCCAACCATATAGGGCGGAACGCGGAACCAGCGGCAGATTTCCTCAATGCTGAATGAACGGCTTTCAAGAAGTTGCGCAGCCTCCGGGTTCATTGTGACGTTCTGGTAAGTTAATTTATTTTCCAGAACCATCAGCTTTCCGGCATTTTTTGAACCGATAAATGACTGAAGGTTCTGGCGCAGTCGATCGCGCTGCTCCTTCGTCAGTGCATTTTCAGAGGACAAAAATCCGGTGCTTTGAAGGCCATTCTCGAAAATTTTTGCTGCCGCTTCATCCACCGACATAGCAGCGCCAAATACATCAACGCCCGCCATCGTTGGCATCATCCCACAAACACCATCCAGCCCGAATCCGCGAATGTGCATCATGTTTTTAACCGGAATGATGCGTTCGTTTCCGTTTTCAGTGTATTTGTATTCCAGCGCCCCGGTAGTGAGCCGTTTAACCACCATGTTCTGCGGCAGCAAAGGCACCAGCGAAACCAGGCGGTTTGCGATGAATTTCTTCTCAATGAAGGCATTCCCGCGAAGACAAATACTGGCTACTACCATCAACATAAAGCGAGATGGAGTCATTTCTGAGTTAGGGCGACGGCACAGCACCGAATAGGCCGGGTGATCTGTCGCAGCCTTTCGAGACCCGTCAGGCTGGCGCACGTATATTTTCAGTGGGAGTGTTGAAATGGACTCACTCAACAGCCTGACACAAGCCCAGACAGCAGAGAGTTTTATCGCTTTATCAGCGGTAACAACCTTTCCGCTGCTACTGGTGCCATACCATTCACGCCAGAATTCACCTGTCGTGAGACTGATTGGTACTCCCAGCCAGTTTAACAGGGCGCTTTTTACACGCCCGGGTTGTTTATTCTTAGCCATCAGATACCCACTATGATCGGTTCGTCAAAAAATCCATCGACATCGCCCTCATCCCCAACATCCCCTTCAGATGCACCAATAGCCATAGCAGATGCCACTACGCCATCAATACGGCCGGTACTCTTTTTCTTGGCAAAGATCCGGTTTTCTTTCTGATCGGCTTCGGTTACTGCTGATGCAGCATTCCAGCGCAGGCAGGGATTGGTTTTGATGATGATGTCGCCGTCATCCAGCCGCTGTTCGAACAGCTCAATAGAGTGCGGCATCCATAACCCTGACTCCTGGGCTTTGTAGTACCCCTGCCCGTGAGGGATCAAAGGCACTGATACGCTGGCATCTTCCAGTTCAGGTTCAAGATATTTGATTCGATACTGGTCAAAGGCTATCGCCTTGATAAAAAACATCTGAGAAAGGTCAGCTATACGTTCAGCAACGAATCCGTACTTAACCGCTTTCCCTGGCGTGGTATGAATGTATCCATCCCGCTCCCACGCGTCATAAGGAACCCGATCCGTTTTAGCCCGATCAAGCAACGTGTCTTTCGGTGTCCAGAACTCCACCAGCAGTTTTCTTTTTTTCGGGAAAAACAGCGCCAGCGCGGTAAGGTCCCGGCTTCCAGAAAGGTCAAGGCCGCCATAACATTCCTCACCCTGCAATTCATGCAGGTCGAAGTCCTCTTCGCACCCCATCCACACATCGCTGCTCATCCAGGGGTTATCGGCGTCAACCCACTGACAGAAGTTGAGGCGGCGAACGATACTCTCTTTCGACGGCATGCCACGCGCCTGGGTGACCTGTTCCCTCAGATAACGGTCTGTGAAGGTGTGACCAAGCGACGGGTTAGCTTTCTTCCAGCATGACTCGTCCTTAAATGGGTCCTCCCCTTCATCAAGCGAGCAGATGAATGAAAAGAAACTGTCATCCTCAATCGAACCTTCTGCAACTTTACGCCCGTACTCGTGGTAGTCATAACAGACGCTGGTTTTATCGTGGCCGCTGTTGGTGATCATGAAAATCAGCGCCTGCCGACGTCCTTTCGTACCGGCGCGCATCATCTCAACGACCTGGTTGTTCTTATGCTCGTGAATCTCGTCAATCAGTGCACAATGCGGACGCGGTCCTGACTGTCCATCATCAGAACTGATGGGTCTGAAGAAAGACCCCGTCTGAAGGAAAGCCAGGTTCCACTCCTTCCCGGCTCCGCCTGATTTATTAATCCGCTGCGCCAGCGCTGGTGACTGATCAACCATCGCCACCGCATCCCTGAACAGGATCATGGCCTGGTCTTTTTTCGTGGCCGCGGCATATACCTCAGCACGTGGTTCTTTATCAGCTGTCAGGCAGTAGAGCCCTACTCCGCCAGCCAGCGGTGACTTCCCCGAACCTTTACCCGATTCGACATACACCATGCGAAAACGACGGTAGTTTTCAGAGTTTTTCCACCCAAATATCGAACCAACAATGAAACACTGCCAGGGCAGGAGGATAAAGGGATTACCTTCATGCTCGCCGCCGTTGAGCTTCAGCACTTTCGCGAAAAAGTCGATGGCGCGCTGCGCTGCTTCTGTATCCCAAAACATCCCACGGGCATGACAGGATTCAAGGTCCTTAAGGTGTCGTTTACAGGCATTTCTAATATCCGGTCCGGCGATTTCCTTACCTGAAACTACATCCATGGCGTATCGCGTTGCGGGATCAACCGAAGAACTGGTTGAACGGGTCTTCTTCTTTTTCTCCACCATCCACTTTCACCTTCGTTCTGGCGGCCGGAGTGAGACCGAATTCAACCAGGTAGCTTTTAAATCGACGATCGGCGTCGGCAAGCATGGCAACCGCCGGGTTTGCTTTAATCAAAAAACCGCCCTCTGTCTGCACTGTGTACGTTCGCCCTTCATCGGCAATTGTCAGACGCAGTTGCAGAATGTCGGCGTAAATATCACAAAGACGTTCGAGCGCCAGCGTATCGGCAATGGTCAGAATTCCCATGCCGTCGAGTAGCACGGTTAGCTTTCCCCAGGCTACCTTTCCCCAGTCAGAGAGATGCTCGGGTGGACTCGGGATTTCTCGCGCCGGTGTGGGCTCTTTGTCGTTGAGTTTGCGTTTGCCCGGGTTGCCGGTTACCACTTTCAGGTGGGTCGGTTTCGGGCGTCGTCCTGCCATCGGAACCTCCCGGAAAAAAACTTTTCATTTCGCGGTTGTGCACAAAAAGGATGGGCGGCGGTCATTCAGGGGCTTAGTCCTGAACTTTTACCCCACCCTTCCCCTGACCGCTCACGAATGAGAAATGTTATCGTTTGAACCAGTGCGAAGTCGGATCAAGAGGAAGGCCGCTTTCATCACAGCCGATGATAGTGCCGCGCTTCTCCATCCTCTGCTTCGTTGAATCATGATGCTGCTTGCACAGGCCCTGCCAGTTACTGCGGCTCCAGAAGAGCTTCTGGGCTTTGCTTATGGCTGCCGCATCGCCAGATCGAAGAGCTTCTTTAAGTTTGTGCGGAATGATGTGGTCAACAACCGTTGCTGCTGCCACCCTTCCCTGATCCCGGCACATAACACAGAGAGGATGTGCGCGAAGGAACACCAGACGCTCTCTGTCCCATTTGCTGCTGTAGATACGCGGTTCTTTATTCACGCCAGCCTCCACGCTCGTCGGCGTTCTGTTCGTGGCGCTGAGTCAGGGTGACGTTCAACCGGTTCACCATCTGCATGGTCCACCAGCGAGTAACACGGATAAACCACCGCGCCGCCATAGGCATCCCCGACTGCATAGTCGGCTGGCTTACTGCTGTCCCATCGAGAAAGGACTCGTTCAATATGCTGAGGCGGTACGCTGTAGCACACGCCGTGTATAAGGCGCGGCAGCGTGATGAAGTCAGACCGTGTCTTGTCAGCAACAATCAGACGTTCGGCTACCTGCATCTGATACTGAGGTGGTCGGCCAGTACCGAGATAAAAGCTCAGCATGTCGTCAGGGAAGCGGGTCAGCCAGTCGACCACCAGCTCGGCAAACAAAGGAACGGGCATCGCGTCGTCTTCCAGCACCACTACCCGGCATGGTTGGCAGGCAGCCCACTCAAGCGCACGTCGATGATTCCAGTTCGCGCCGTGGGCACCGTCATCAATAAGCAGATGAGCATCCAGCAACGCGGCAAGACGTTGCGCATGACCTATGCGAGAGTGATGGCCGACCACCACAATCTTTATGTCTCCAGCCACCAGCGAACCTCCAATAAAAAAGGCCGCCGAAGCGACCTCTATTTCCATTTTTCTTAATCATCAGGATAAATCAGTGGCATCCAGTGAGTTACCCTGGTAGCACCCGAATCAATAAATGCTTGCGTCCTTTGCCAGTAACCGCCCATACAAGCCAACCTGAACACGTCTCCAGAATCACTAAGCGCTATAACGTCTTTCGACCACTTCCCTTCCTGATTCTCTGGAGTGCGCTCTTCAACGCTTATCCAGTCACTCATAACAACCTCGCCTGAGTTGCTCGTCATATCATCAGTGGCAGGCGGTGACGATGCCGCTTTTCAGGAGCTACCCTAGCCACTTTCATTATGCCATGCTCCCGCTATTTATGGCGCCACCAAGCACCTTCTTTACCGAAACCATCAGTTTTGAAGATGGTGTGCACCTTAGGACCGGTAACGATTCGATCACCGAATGACTTAGCAGCGATACCGAAAGCGCCCATGTCCACCAGCGTGGCGGGTGCCGTCTCCATCTTCCAGTAGCGGTGACTTTCAATCAGATAATGCTGACGGATGATCCGGTGAGCAAACTCCATTACATCTTCTCGGCTGCCACCAAGCAGGCCAGCATTAAGCAGCTGATTGTCACGATGCCGTTCGAGGAACTCGCTATAGGCTTTGCCATGGTGATTAGCCTTCATCCATTCGTCGGCATACGTCTTGTGCTCAGAGCCGACGTAAATTTTACCCGGCTTCATTTCTGCCCATGGCTCTCTCAGCATCTCAACGTCAGTGCCGTCGGTACACCAGACAAGGTGGTGTTCAGGATGAGCACGAAGGAACTGATAGATATGCAGCCAGCGCGCAAAGTACGGACTCATGTTTAAGGCTGGCACCTCATACAAATCAGCACCGATTGGCGACTCTTTCAACTCGTCAGCCAGTACAATCGGCAGCGCACCTGATATTGAGTCCGCCCAGACCTGCAACACCTGCGGGTCTGGTTTCATCTTCCCGCCACGCTGCGGATCCGGCTGGCTGGTCAGTAACGTGGTAATCACCAAGTTAGGGTTGCTGCTGTATGAGGCAAATCCGGTATACCCACTGTCGCGCCGTGCATTGAAGATACCAACGTTACGCTTTACTAAAGCTTCCCGGTCAGGCCGAGGAATTGAACGCGTGCCCTCTTCATGCTCATCCATCGAGTGAATCAGCTTTTCAGAGCCGACCACATCAGCGAACGCCCAGGTCGATAACCCGGCGTTGTGGATCCGTAGCGCCAGATCAGGATGCTCGTACATGCCGCGACCGTATACCGGATCGAAACCGCCAACCTTCTCGATAGCGCTGCGGTGGTAATACAGCATCACGCCGCGCTGCCCGGTGTAAGCGATGTGCTTATCATCCCGGTACAGGACCGCCATATCGTTCAGTTTTTTCGTGCCAGCCAGATCTAGAAACTGGTACGCCAGGTGCGGTTCGGGTGATTCGATGTAAGGCAAGTGCCAGTTATCAGCGACGGGCCAGGCGTCATCGTCCCAAAGGAATAGATGCTCGCACCCGGCGTCCATCAGCGCGGTTAAACTGACGTTCTTCGAAGCAACAATGCCGAGTGATGTTTCATGGCGAAGCAGCTGCACGCCGTCAGGCACTACTGCGGCAGGTTTTGAACCATCATCGACAACCACCACCAGCGCGCCGGCTGGCAGGTGCCTCAGATGCTGTTCGAGAGAACGTTTTAAAACGTCTGCGCGCTGATGTGTCGAAATGGCAATGCCAATCCTTGACGCTGAAGCGCAGGCAGGCACATACGGGACACCATCAATAGTGACCTGCATTTGATTTTCCTTTTAGACGTGAGCCTGTCGCACGGCAAAGCCGCCGAAAGTTAACGGTTTGCCCAGGCTCACAGCTGAAAGACTTTCTTTGATGCGCGCGTGCGATGCGCTTGTAGATCAAACAATAAGTTAATAGATTTGATTAGCGCCTGATTTGAGGGCTATTCTCGGATGGTTTTGTCTAATTGGTATCAACACATAAAATGGAGATTTTATGAGCATTCAAGTGCTTAGATATTTAGTCCAAAATAAAGAAGAACTTATTCGAGAGTCTGCAAATGAGAATAAACTAAATGAAGACAATGTTTGGGGTGTTGCCCAAAAAATTGTTGGTCAAGGCAATCTTGACAATCTTTCAGAAAAGCAAATGTATCTCTATGAAAATGCTTTACTCCCCCTTATAGAAAACGTGCCTTGCCAAGGTTGGTTTGACGAATTTGATGGAGAGAATGGTACTTACTTCGATTGCCCAAGTACGATTGAAAACGAAAGACTGCTTCAATGCTATGAACTCGATAGCATGCTATGTGAAAGCTGCGAAGAAGAAGAAGGGTTCCGCGCTGCAAGAAAAGCAGCCTTCATGAGAGATTAATCTTTCGTTGCGTGGCAGTTCGCCTGCCACGCTTTGTTATGCGCCAGAATGTCGCGCTTGGTCTGCTTGTCCAGAACATCCCAGTCGTGATCCGTTCCGTAAATGGGTTTAACCCAGTCGCAAGCCGTGTCCACTACCTCAACCCTTACGGGTCCAGTTGTCCCGCAGCTCGCGATCAACATCGTCGCCAGGCATATGGTTAACAGTCTGCTGTACATTGCTGGCCTCTTTCGTTGCATCTACCCGGCGTTCAGCTGCTGCGACCGTTGCAGCTGCGTTATCTTCGGTGCGCTGCTGGTCGGCTTGCGCTTCCGCTTTGCTGGTGCCGCGAATATGGCCCAGGCCAAAAGCGCCGGCAATAGCGGAAATCATCAGTGCGGCCAGCCCGATTATCGTTTCGATCCCCACATTCACCTCACACCAGAACGGATTTCGCCAGATTAAATAGTGCGCGGCGTTTATCCAGCCCGTTGCGGCCGCCATTGATTAGCAGCGTAACGCGCTCAACATCGCCGGAATGAAGCAGGCAACCGCGGGAGGCATAGAACCATGCGGCTGAGCGCGCGGCGTATTCATCCTTTTCAAGCAGCTCCGGATGAGTAACAAGGTCCAGTTTCAACGCCTGGCCACAACTGCGATAGTTGCTCAGGCCGGTAATCTGTTTCAGCCCACGACCGCGATATTTCCAGCCATCACCGGCAACCTGATTGCCAAGGTGTTCTTTTCCCCACTCACCACCGTACACCAGATTTGCGATCGCTTTCTGGTTTGCCGGTTGCGTAGCCGTTCTGCCAAGTGCGGCGGCCTGCTGTGGCGTGATGCGGTGGCTGCCGAACGTCGGCACCAGGTTTTCAGCAGCGTAATTCAGGTTTTCCACCAGCCGGGTAAATCTGGTGCTTTCATGCCCCATCTGGGCAATAAACATGGCCTGATCTAGCGGTGCGGTGATGCCGTATTCCCTCATAGCGGCGTCGATATGCGGAAACCAGCGCGCAGCTAACCCGGCGCTGATACCAGCCGCCCTCTGAAATTGTGATTGGTTCATTAGTGCCTCAGATGATCAACCAGGCGTGCAACGTTGCCTTTGACGGCCACCAGCACGGAAAGGAATATAATGTTTGCCGCAATTGTGGCCCATGATGAATGCGGGTAAATCCCACACAGGTACGCCAGCGGCACAGCGCTGTAAGTGACGGTAATCAGCCAGGCTAAACGCGAAATCCAAGGCCGATGCCGCGAATCACCACGGCGATAAAACATCAGGGTAATCACAACTCCGGCGCAGAGTAGCGCGTTGATCGTTGCTGATGGGTCATTTAGTACCACCTGAACCTCCCCGGCGCGTTATCAGCGCCACCAGCGAGCCGATATCCTGCTTATTCAGGAACGTAAGGATTTGAACGGCCAGCGCAGAGACAATCACGGCACCGATGGCATCCAGCGGTTTATCGCTATATTCCGTCCAGGATGCGAGCTTTGAGCCAACCAGACCAGAGCCAAGAATGCCGACAATATAGGACACGACGAAGTAAGCCAGCCGACGCAACACACTCAGGTCAGCCGCTGTCGCTATGTAGAATACGGCGCCTGCGAATGCACCAAAAACAACACCGTAATCAGTTCCGGTTAGAAGCCCGTAAACACTGGCCCCGGTCAAAGCTACACCGGCTAACCCAGAGCCGGAAATCGGATCGGACATCGGTCCCCCTCAATGCTGTGAATCCTCTCAAAATGAGGGGAAAGAAAACCGCAATGCGGCATAATTTGTCACTCTGTCAAAGGCCATCAGAAATGACCTTTTGCACAGTGTTATTTACTGGATTTAAACACGGGCCAGAGTAAAGCAATCACCCCGGCTACCAGCACGCCATCAGCAAGGATGGACATCATTTTGCTGGTGAAGTCGATGGCAACCACCAGGAACATCAATACCCCGGCGGCTACCCAGCGCAATTTCCCGATCACAGGTACTGGTCCAGTGGAAGTTGCAGCGCCTGAGCAATTTTCTTGAGCTGCTTCTCTTCTTCTTCCCCGATGCCGTCGTTGTCAGCGACATCAAGGCACAGGCAAAGAACATCAACAGCATCGCTTGTACCGGCAACGTCAGCCAGTTCGCGCAACGCCTGAGCATTAGCAGAGCGCGGCGAAGCTTCATAGCGAGCACGGATATTGCTACTCATCTGTGCGATCTCACCAGCGAACGGTGCGAAAGCAGGCATTGCTGAAATGGTTTTTTCCAGAGTGGCGATTTCTTTCGCGTCGCATGTACCGTCGGCATACGCAATGGAGTAAGCACCCCACACCGTAGCTTCAACCGCGTCGCGGTTTTCCATTTTCTTAACCTCGACAACAGCTTTACGTGCTTTCTTTTTGAAGATACCGAACATAGTGACTTTCCTTTTAGCGGGTGAGCCAGCGCTCAGGAATGATCAGCCCACAGAGACAGTCACACCGACCGTTCCCTATGGCTCACCCCTGAAAGGCTCTGTGGTTGAATTGCGCCGAGCGTGGCGCAGATATGAAAAAGGCCGCCAAATGGCAGCCTGTAGAAATGAAAAAACCCGCAACAGTGGCGGGTTTAAGTTTTGTTCTGTTGCTCAGTACGCTTTACTGTCCCGAGCCTAGCACAATTTAAGCACTTTCTTGCTCACTCTGCAACTTAAATCTGTCGCCATTTGTGCCGAACGCGTCACAAAGTGGTGCGTAAAGGATCGATTCTGCAAAACTAACCCATGTATCTATGCGACGTCGGCACGTGATGAGGGTCCAGTCGGGGTGTTTTGAATTAAGCTCTTTAGCCATCTGGAGTTTGCTCTTGCGCAGACGATGACGATCAACAATCACACCATACAACCCACGGTATTCTTCGTTCATCAATACGGCAGCAATAACGCCATCAATCTTCAGCCCCTCCTCGTCAGAGCAGAACGCCAGGCCAGTTTTGTTTTTGCTTTCGAGAATTTCACGCAGGTATGCTTCCAGCTCGGGTTTAGTGATGCCGGATTTCTTCATGCGGCGCAGCGCATCGTTGATGGCGGATTTGGTTATTTTCCCGGATGCCAGCAGCTGGTTGAACATGTTTCCGCCCGAGCCACCACCGATATAAGACCAGCGGCCCCACATGCGGAGCTTTCCCTGTACCCAGATACTTTCGAGAGTGCGAAGGCGAACCAACTCGCCGGATTTACCTACTTCTGAAGGATTGATCATTTGCGTCTCCACTTACGCCAGTACGCCGATTGCCAGCGCACGATCTAAAAACCGAAACAGCAGCGTTAACTGGTCGCCGTATTTCGCTTCAAATGCCACGGGATCAGCGTGTAACTCGTCGTGATGCGCTCTGCACAGCGGTATCACAAACAGGTCATGCGCTTTGGTACCCATTCCACCCTGCCCGTGGCCTATCAGGTGGTGGGGGTCGTCTGCCGGGTTATTGCAGCAACTGCACTGCTGCGACTTCACCCAGCGGGTGTACTTATCGTTCTCCCAGCGTCGGCGCTTTGGCCTAAGCATGAAAGATTCCGGTGATTCAGGATCGACCTTCACCGACACTATCTTTTTTGCCTTCTCCTGAAAGATTTGCGTAGCCGGTAATAACGGGACAATATCGCTTTCCCTCATCACTGAACTATGCTGTTCAGGCTTGATTCTGAGTGCTTTACTCGCCACTGATTCAGGAACAAGGTCAGCCAGATCGTTACGTACCATCCACCAGCAGAACTCAGGAAGCGAAAGAGTGTGGTCAGTACTGAAACCTAAATCAATATTTACCCTTTCCAGAAGCCATTTTACCAGGTTCTGCATGGCAATTCCTGCCAGTCTTTCAGTGGTTTGCTCACGTAAATGGTTATCACATGACCAACAAACACGAATGCTCCCCGGAGCGTGGCGCATAACCGTAAAGTCACTGGCATGCCAGTCAGTGTGAGGCCACTGACATTCAAATTTTCTCTCCAGCCAGGCATCAAGGCTACTCAATCCACCAGCTCGCTGAATGACCCTCTCGTTAACGAAAATAGCCTGCATGTTGGCATCGTCAGTCAGGGGCTGGTGGGCTTCAGGGATTAATCCAGATGGCAGATGCTGGATGGCTTCGGATGGTGGCTCAATAACTACCCTTCCCTGACGGAATAGCCAGAGCAGTTCGTTACCAGGGCGGAACAGAACCACCCCGGACATCGGCGCAATTTCAGGCGTCAGTATGGCTCTCACGCAATTTGCCCCTTAGCGACATACTCTGCCCAAAGTCCACCTATCCAGCGCACCCCTTTCGCCGTGAAACGAGACTGATTGAACGCATAGTTTGTCTGGTTGGTGGTCCCGGTCTTAACTTCAAATCGGCCTGCTTCGATGTGTTTACTCTTCGGAGTAAGCACGCGGTTCAGGCGGTACATGATGCCATTCTCAATGAGGAACATCGCGAACTCGGGTTCTTTGGCGTTAAGGAGCTTTGCAACCTGCCGGAATGTCATTGACCCGGTGGCTTTGACGTAGCGATCAACAAATTCAGCCTTCGGTGCGGCTATTGCCAGTTCTTCACTCAGACGTTGCTTCTGTTCGGCAAGGTCGGCGGCGAGCCTGAGTGCTTCAGGGAGTGTTTGGGGAACAACCATCCCGGCCCCGCTCTCCAGTTCCTGCCAGCGATCAACCAGACGGGCAGTAAATTCCGGACACAGCTGCGCGACGATGACATAGCTGTCTCGCTTATTAACTTCGTAGTAGTGGTAAACCTGCTGGTTCTGAGGATGGGTGTACTGCATTGCAGCATACCCCCCAATCACGCCGGATTTCATCAGTCGCTCGATGGTTACGCAGACATTGCTGTGACGGGAATCAACCAACTTCGCAATTTCACGACTGGACATCGTTATCTGATGGCCCATTGCGGCGGCATGGTGCGTCGGACACGTTACGGTGATGTTCATCTGATTCATGCTCTTCTCCACTTATCAGGCGGCTGCACCCGCCAGAGGTTCATGTTTCTTGATCGATATTTCTACACGTCCCCCCGCTACCTTCGGCCCCCACTCCACCAGCATTCTCTGCACCTGGCTGTCATCCTCCCAAATGCCAGCATGCGTAAGCGCATCAAACAGAGCCTTGTTGTAGTTGTCGATGTCGCGGCGGCGGGCATCTGGCGGAAAGAGAAGGATCTCCACCGCAGCTGGTGATGATGATGGTTTTGGTAAGCAACGCAGTTGCTCAATGATCGCTGCACATGCCGCGCTCTGGTATGCCCTGCCCTTCTCGCTGATAAGATGGCGGCCTTTTAACGGTCCCTTGTTTGGGGCTCGCCAGTAAGTGTTTACGCTCGGTGGGAACGGGAGCACCAGTTTCATAACGTCACTCCCTGTTTTTTCAGCCATTCAACAGCGTTATCTCTGGCCTTATCTCCACCGGATAGCAGGTCTTTGATGATCGTCACTGGATCTGTATCCCATTCCGTTTTGACGACGGTAATGCCCCTGGCTGCGCCAGGAGCAACATTGATGTAACCCTTTTTCTTAAGTGACTTCACGTGCGCAACAGCAGCGTTCGGTGATGCGCAGCCAATTAATCCGGCAAGCTCCAGCATCGTAGGTGGGAAGCCTGCCTTTTCGATATGAACCTTGATGGCTTCGAACACTTCATTCTGACGCGGCGTTAATTCGATCATGACTCGACTCCATAACGCCCGTTCAGGCGTCCGATTACGCTGTTAAACATCACCAGGCTTACGCCCATCGGTTTAACCTTCTCGTGGCACTCCTTCAGGATCGGAGGCACTACGACATTCCAGCTTGGCTTTGGCTTCTGCTTTAGGGCTTTTTTGATGGCATCGTTGCATTGACGGGCTACATCACGCACAGCGTTCTCATGCTCGGTAGATAGCTTTTTCATGCGGCGCGCTCCTGTAGTTTTTTCATGGGAACGGCAACTGCCGGTATAAGCTCAACAGCTGGTGATTCAGATTGATTTCCCCAGTGGTCCCAGCCAGGCGCTCCGCAACGGCTGAATAGTTCGATGCGCGGAACGTCACCGTAAAGCTTCTCCAGACGGAAACGCGCCTCTGCTGGTTTCTGGCTGTGCTCACCGAGTGGACTGTAAATAACCTGCTTGATGCTGGCGCACTTGCGTTCAAGTCCATTTCCCCTGGTGGCGATCAACAGGTCTTCGGTATTGGCTCGGGTGTAGTTCCCGCCGTTCATGCGTGTCTGTGCGTTCAGCAGGTCGAGGAAGTCGTAAAAATCTTCCACACGGCCTGCCTGAAGTACTTTGTTGATATGCTTCTCTGCCAGTGGGTTGAACTTTACCCAGGTAAAGCCCTTCATCGTGCGGACCTTAAAGCCCCACGCTTCAGCCAGCTCGATAGCTTCTCGGGTGTGCGTACCGGTGAACCACATAGCCAGAACTGCATCATCGGCAGCCAGGTCCCAAACCGCGAGGCGCTTCATGTCGATAAGCTTCATCGTGCCGTAATGGTTATTTGCAGCGCCATTGCTGATGGTGTTCCCGTATTCCCACGCAGGGTCAGCATAAATCAGTGAATATTTCATCAGACATTCCTCGCTCGGCCAGCCAGACACCATGCATCAGAGGGTGCTTTCACTTTCGGCGCCATGCTCAGGCAACGCTGACGCTCAATCAGTATCTTCATCCGCTGCTCTTCGTTCTTAGAGCGATTGAAGGCATCCATCAGAACCGTGGCCGCACGCAGGTAGAACCCTTTTTCAAACAGGTCCTGAGCCTTATCCATCATCGTGGTTACAGCTGGATTCGGCGCTTCTTCGTGTTCTAATACAGCGGGTGTATCTGCCCGGTTAATTTTTAGTGCAGAACGCCCCTCGCTAACGTCACCACCCGGCGCTTTGGCAAAATACTGGTAGCACTTACCGTTATGCTTGCGGGTTGCGCGATTCAGTTTGACCAGATGGCATACACCGCGCTGTACAGAGTGAACGTTGTATTGAGGCATTGAAGCTGCGATTTGTTTGTTAGTTAACCCAGGATTTTCAGCGATGAAAATTTGAATATCTTTCAGAAGACTCATGAGTTCGCTCCTCTGAAGCCCGCCGGGATGGCTTTGTCTGGCTGACCGAATTTCAATGGATCTTGTTTGCGGACAGCGTCCCAGTCCTCACGCTTAGGTCGACCTTTGCTATTCCAGCGCAAAGCATTCTGCAAATATCCTTCGAACTTCGTTGGCCTGAACAACGTCGTAGGTTGCATGTGCTCGTAGTATTTCGTGTCTTTCCACTGCTCGTGTTTGTAATCAATAACCAGTAGCAGCTCATCGGGCGTAAAGCTCTCACGAAGTCTGGCGCGGATGTTATCCAGGGAGCTCTTCCCCTTGCGGAAACTCTTACCAGTAACTTCATTGAGATGGTTGAGGATTAAGACTGCCTGACCAGCTATCAAATCAACCTGATTGACACATGCAGTGTCGGGTTGCGGCGCAACCTGACAATTAGGTTTTTTATCTGATGGATCAGTAGTTGATTTTACTGACGGATCCCCACCAGATTCTGACGGGTGAAAACTGCCATTATTACTGTTTTTCGACGCATCAAATTTTGACGGGTCGGATTTTGATGCGTCAGATTTTGATGCGTCAGATTCTGACAGGTGAGAAAAGGCAGCAGCCTGTAATTTCGCAACATTGAGCTGGTAAACGTTTGACGCATTGCGGTTGCCTTTACGACGCTGATGGCGCGTTAACCAGCCGTCTTTTTCCAGCTGAGATATGGCTGTGCGAACCGTGCTCTCACCAGCACCAATCTGGCGCGCGATGGTAGCAATGGAAGGCCAACTAACCCCTTCATCACTGCTAAAATCTGCCAGACGCGCCATGATGGCAACGCTGGACAGCTTCATGCCTGAAGAAGCGCAAGCGTCCCAAACGTAACCTGTTAACTTAGTGCTCATGGTCGTCCTTTAACTCTGTAATTTTACGCTGGAATTGCTCAAGAGGGCTGAAGCACTCATGATCGTACCCTTCGCGAAGGTATATAACGCGTCGAGTCTCGGGCTCCCATCTGATGACGTGGACGGTGATGCCTCTGTGGTCTCTGAATCGCCGGTCAACTTCAGCCATTCCTCACGCCCCTTCTCGTTCATCAGTGCAAATGCCTCTACCATCGCGTTCACAGGCTGGTAGTTGTTCTGATCCGCCTGGTTGTTTAATCTCTCCACATAGCCGAACGGGGAATCTTTCCCCACCAGTGGAAGGCATCTGAATTGCTTCGCTGGTCTCAATCGGTTTAAACTGTTCATGCGTTAGTTTCTCCACTGAATACGACACGCCACGACGCCCGGAGCTGCACACTCGCGGGCGTCACTTTTTTTGGCTTTTCTTACGGCTAAACAGCGCGACAATCGCGCGGATCTCTTCTTCACGCGCTGCCAGATGACGGCGGTGATATTCGTTGATTTCTTCAGCTTCATGACGTTCGATTACTCCATCTTCGAGAGCTCTCTGGATCACGGTATCAACACGTCCGCGCGCTGCTGACGTTCTCATAGCACGATCAAACAGGTCGACACGATCAAGGTCTTCAAGTTGAGGAACGTCCACCAGCAGCGCACCACGACGACGGGCAAAGTAATCTGCCAGTAGGGACGTATTCGAGATGTCTTCCATGGCCTCCAGCTCGTTCACTTCAAAGAAGCGGCAGCCATTCTTCTCATACAGGTTGTTGTTGAACTGCGTTACTGACATCCCAAGAGCACCGGCCATAGCCTCACGGCCTCCTGGATACGCTTTGCACATCGCTTTAACTACTTCTTTCAGGCTTGGCTCTACCATGTTGTTTTTCCTTTGGTAGTTACGAAATGCTGATTGCTGGGTTACGGTGTTACTGCAACGTCAGGATCAGCAGGTTTGTTTTTGTTAGGGAATGGTCGTACTTCCTCGGCTTCAATTTTCCCGTCTTCATTAACCAGGATGTTTACCCTGCGATTACGCTTGAGGGCTTTACTGATGGCACTTTGGTATACCCCAAGAGCTTCAGCTGTTTTGGCCTGACCGTTTTCCAAAACATATTCAGATAGCGGAATAATCTTCATTGGTTTTCCTCGTGGTTTGCACATAAGGAGTATCACTGTTAGTGATAAATATGTCAACACTAGCGGTGATTGGTGATTATGCCGTGCGGTGATAAATTATGAGAATGAAAAAGAAACCATTGACCGCCGAACAAATTGCCGATGCCAACAGGCTGAAAGCTATCTTTGAGTCCAAGAAAAAAGCGCTGGGGCTCTCACAGGAGACTTTGGCTGAACAAATGGGTATGGGACAAAGTGGTGTCGCTCAGTTACTGAATGGCACAAATGCTATCAACGCTACCCATGCTGCACAGTTCGCTAAAATTCTCGGAGTAAAAGTCGATGATTTCAGCCCATCCCTTGCAGCTGAGATATCAGCTATGTTTGAGGCGATTGCGAACGGAAGGAGTCATTCCTCTGTGTATGAGTACCCGCTATTAACCGAAGTACAGGCTGGCTCATTTTGCCCGGTTAATACATACACAGAACGAGACGCGAAGGAATGGGTTTCAACTACTGTTAAAGCCAGTGATTCTGCCTTTTGGCTTGAGGTATCAGGTCATTCGATGACTGCCCCGCCAGGAGTAAAACCGAGTTTTCCTGAGGGAATGCTTATACTCATAGATCCAGAACAGGATGTTGAGCCTGGTGATTTCTGTGTTGCAGGTATCTTCAACGATTCAGAGGTCACATTTAAAAAATATGTTCGAGAAGATGGTAAGCCATGGCTTGAACCTCTAAACCCCAGCCCTCGCTATCAGGCCATTGAATGTAATGAGAATTGCAGGATAATCGGCAAAGTTGTTAAGGCCCAATGGCCTGAAAATATCTTCGAGTAAGGAGCCATCCGGCTCCTTTTTTTTGCATCTTTTTTCACCTTAACAATCATAAAGTTAACACTACTGATGATATTTTTATCACTACAGGTGTTGACCATTTAATTACTATTGGTGATACTCAATATGCGCCGGGGTGATGATGTTTAAGACCATCGGTAGGTTAGCAGTACGGCATATGGCACATGTGTCGCAGCGGTCCGGGGATTCCTTGCATTACTTTTTCCAGATCCAGCGGGTAGCCGGAATGTGCAAGCCAGGCAAGTACGACGGCCAGAGACGTTTCACCAGCGTGGCGATCAGGTGACAGCCCAGACGATATCTGAGTGGCTTTAAAAACAGATGGGAGCCGGTGGAATCCCGGCACACAACATGAAAGCGCACTCCATCAACTATCGGTTGTGGATGGCAGGTAAGTAAACGAACGGAGTGCGCTTCCAGTTGTGTTAACCGTAGTAGCTGTACCAGATGCTGTGTGTAGTCTTGGCGGTGGCAGTGCTTTGTTTGTTTTCCTTGCTGACCACCGCATTTTTTCACAACTGAAAGCGCGTTCTGTATACATCTTGAGAGGCCTCAGTCGTTGAATCAACTCAGGAGAACGCGCTCTCAATTGTGGAGAAGTAACGTGTCGACATTGCAGTGTCGATTGTGGCTGCCAGCCTCAAGCATCCTCAGGGTGCTTGGTGATGGTAATAACGCCATCTCAACCAACAGGAGACGATGAGCCTGTTCTGGTTGGATTGGAAAAATGTTATTTGCCCGCTCAGCGGCGGGCGCTTTTTCTGGAGGTAGCATGTCTGCAAATGATTTGGCTGTCAAATATGGTACTTATCAGCCCGAAAATTTACTGGTCATTCTTCCACTTGAAGAAGCGTCAGACATTATTCGTGAAAGTCTTCGCGCTGAGGTTCGCCACGAGCTGGAATATGAATACGATGACCGCATTTCTTCTGCTGAAGAAGAGGCATCTGATTGGGAATCACGGGCAGACAGCTACGAATGCGATGCGATTAGTTTTGCCAGAGCGATAGAGAAAGCCTTGCTTGCACCAACCTTGGATGAAGCAAAAATTATTCTCGAACGCGTTCGTTCTGATAATCGCGAATATTTTTAATACCTAATGAATAAAGACGAATTTGGCAGCATTCAAGTGCCGGGATTCGTGCAACCAAAATTCAGCGCTGTGCAGAGCGCGTATAACACGGAGAAACTATCCATGACGAACACACAGAACGTCACCGAATTACAACCACGTATGACCCGGGAGCAGCTGATCGACGCAGCGCGTAAGGCCGCCCCTCTCCTTCCGCCAGCTTATCGCGGCATTATGACCGAACTGGCTAACCGTCTGGACTACACCAGCGTCGCGCTTTGTGAAGCGATGGTTCAGCGTAAGGAACTGGCTGTTCAGAACGCCACCTTGCGTGAAGATGTCGCAAGCTGGGCCAAAGAATGTGACCGCATTGTTGAACGCCACACGAAGACCAGAACCAATATGCATTTACTGGAAGCCCAGCGAGAACTACGTGAGTTGTCTACCGTCGTCATTTCCCAAAATAGCGAGGTGGCTCTCTGATGGCTAACTCATTCAAGCAAATGACCCGTGACGGGACCATCAAGCGCACCGATACCGGGATGTTCATCAGCCTTGACCAAATCCATGTGCGGGAAGGTTTCAACAAACGTGAAGATGATGAGCGTACCCGCCAGGCAGATGATGACCTCTTCAACTACCTGATGAACGGTGGTTCTGTTCCTCCACTGGAAGTTATCGCCCGCGATGAAGGTGGAGTGTGGGTTGTTGAAGGCCACCGTCGGCGTCGCTGCTATGCGCGCTGTGCAGAAGCTGGTAAGCCAGTAGACCGCATTCACATCATGCCGTTCAACGGTAACGATGTTCAGCGCCTGGCGCGCATCATGACCAGTAACAACCAGCTTCCGCTATCCGATATGGAACAGGCAGCTGTTATTCAGGAGCTTCATAACGCCTTCAACCAGACTACCAGCGAGATAGCAAAGCTGGTGAATAAGTCTGTGGCCACCGTTGAAAAGCTGCTGCTCCTCAGCACGGCGAACCATGACGTTCAGCGAGAGGTTAAATCCGGTGCGGTGTCTGTAGATGTCGCGGTTGATCGCGTTATGGAGTATGGCGAACAGGCCGGGAAAGTTCTCCAACATGATAAAGCTGTAGCGGCTGCCCAGGGTAAATCGAAAGTAACCCGTAGCTCTATCGCGCCGGAGCTGAGCGTAAAGAACGCACGCCGTTTCGTTGAGCTGATGGCTCAGGCCACGATCAGTGATGAAGGTGTCTTTACTCTTGAAGGCACTGCTCTGGCCGAGGCGCTGTCGATTATGGACGAACATAAAGCGATTGCCGAAGCACGTGAACTCTATCGCTTGTCACAACCAGTACCGACAACAGAAATTCGCGGACGTTCTCTATATGTGATGCTCGATGGTAAGGAAATTGGTCGGGCCTCACTGTATCGAGGTAAAACCGTTTGGCTGGACATGGATGACAAAACCATTGTCGCCAGCCAGTCAAAGGCTGTGGCCCACTTCGTTAAGCAACACAAATTGCAGCAGGAGCAAAATCATGACAGCCAATAAACCAATGACCAGCGAACAGCTGGAAGAACTGATGACTATTGCTGTCAACATGCAACGAGACAGTGAAAAGGTGAGTGACCGCCCTGCTGCTATGTTCGCTTATGCAGTGCAGGTAGCTGTTCTGGAACTGCGTAAGGTTCGTAATGAAGCTGCTGCGCTGGCTGCGGAAAATGCGGGGATTAAAGCTGCGATTGACGCAACTATCAGATGGCAGCAATCAACCGATCCGGAAAATGTCGAAAGCGTTCGAATGCTGGTCGACGTTAAAACCCCAGCAACCGAAGTTATCCTGGCTGATGTAATGGCGCAGGGTGTGGAGATGTTTGCTGCACATAAGCGAGAGCGACAACAGGCTTTGCGTTGCCGAAGCATGAGGATGTCTGAAGAGGCTGCTGGCATGGCCGCAGATGCTGAGAACTTCGCCGACGAGCTTCGCAAAGGAGCGCAGTCATGAGCAAGGAAGTCGAGAAACTCAATGACCATCAGCTGGCTGACCTGAAAAACGCAGTCGAAAGAGAGCTCAAACGGCGCGCTGATGGGCCAAAAGTCACCACGTATTACGTTGTCTCCTGCATCACAAACGCTCAGCATTTTACTGATATGGACTGCGCTCTGCGTTGCTTAAAGCGCGTGGCGGAGGACCTTATTGAATGGGTAGCGGAAGACCAGGAAAACCGGGATTACGTAAATCGATGCACTGGCATTGTTGGAGCGAAACTCCAGGTTGCAGAGATGAACATCGACCACTTCAACATGCGTGTTGCAGAGAAATATTTCGATGACGATTGCTACCCACCGGAGGCCGCCCAATGAGCAACATCGACAAACAGTCGCTGCGTACGGCAGCAGAAAACGCAACGCCGGGAGAGTGGTGTACTGATGACTACCATGGGGTAATTGCTGATGCCGGTCTGAACGCCAATTACTACATTGCATCATGCTCAGGACCAGATAATCGATCCAATAAGCGCTTCATCGCCGCAGCCAGCCCCGCAACCGTGCTGGCGCTGCTGAATGAGCTGGAAGCCGCAGAGAAGCGGATTGCTGAGCTTGAAGCGAGGATGGTGAAGCTTCCTGAACGTTACGAGGTAGACATGTGCCCTACTCCTTCCCCTAACGGGGAGTGGTTTTCTCGCGAAGATGTATTGGCGGCCCTGGTATCTGCTGACGTCAGCTACGCCTCTGGCAACGGTAAAGGAGAGTGAGCATGTCAGAGCAAACAATCCTCGATATGTGCTGTGGTTCCCGCATGTTCTGGTTCAACAAACGCGATACGCGCACGTTATTCACTGATATCCGGAGCGAAGAGCACGAACTGTGCGATGGCCGTCGTCTGGTTATTAATCCTGATTTGATTGCTGATTTCCGCGACCTGCCATTTGCTGATTCCTCGTTCTCGGTGGTGGTCTTCGATCCTCCGCACCTTGAGCGGGTCGGTCAAACGGCGTGGATGGGTAAAAAATACGGGAGATTGAACAAAAAAACTTGGCGCTCTGACCTGCGCGCCGGTTTCAAAGAGGCGTTCCGTGTATTGCGGCCACACGGAGTGCTCATCTTCAAATGGAACGAGACGCAGATCCCAGTGAGCCAGATATTGGCGCTGACAGACGAGAAGCCAGCTATTGGTCAGCGTACCGGGAAGAACGATAAAACCCACTGGATTATCTTTGTGAAGGACTAACCCATGATCAAACTTACCAAAGAATGGCTATTGAAGACCATCGCGGAGCTTGAAGAAGAGCGCGATGCGACGCCCGGAGCAGTAAACGAAGACGCGGTGATGGCGCTTGAGGCGATGAAGTTAGCGCTGGCATCGCTGCTTTATGGTAAAGCCGAACAAACAAACTACCGCGCTATTGTTGAGCGGATAGCTGAAATCGTTCACGGAAAAGTCACTGATATCGATCTGCTTACGGTAACAGTTAAGAGCATGAAGGATAAATTGCAGAATTAAACACCGGGTGCAGCCGGTTAAGTGGAGAGAAACGCATGGGGCAGTTAGTAACACTTCATGAGTGGGCATCTGGTCCTAATGGATTCAAATATCCATTAAGCAACTCAGCATTAAACAAAATAGCAAAGACCAAGCAAACTTATCCGCCAGCCTTAAAGCAAGGTCGACGCTGGGTTATAGATGAAGATGCTCGTTTTGTTGGCATGGTTGGCAGTGTTGATATTTCTTCATCATTATCAGACAAGGCCCGCCAGTTAGTGGAGAAAGCAATAAATGGCAGCTCGCCCCAGAAAACATAATGTCAAAATACCCAACCTTTACTGTAAATTAGATAAGCGTACTTCAAAAATATATTGGCAATATCGCCACCCTGTAACAGGTTCATTTATTGGATTCGGAACAGATGATGAAGCGGCTAAAGCTGCTGCAATCGAGATGAACCGTATAACCGCAGAACAAGAAACTCAGCAATCATATGCTCTGATTGATATGGCAATGAAGAACTCAGGCAAAAAGGATCAGGGCATACGTGTTTCTGAGTGGATTAAAAAATACATCGAAATTCAGATGGATAGGTTGCGTGACGGTGAGATAAAAAAACCTACTGTAAAATCCAGACGATTATGTTCTCAGATCCTCGCAGACAGAGTTCCAAACCTTCGCCTGAAAGATGTAGATACAAGACTCATTGCAAAAATTATTGATGAGTATAAGGCAGAGGGAAAGCACAGAATGGGCCAACTGATAAGAAGCGTACTAAACGACGTGTTCAAAGAGGCGCAGCATGCTGGCGAGGTTGATCCTGGCTACAACCCAGCCTTGGCTGTAAAAAATCCAATAGCCAAAGTGAAACGAAGCAGACTTAGCATTGAACAATGGAAGCTGATTTTTGAAAGCGCAGGTTCTTTGCCGCCTTGCGCTCAAAATTCTATGCTTTTGGCTTTAGTAACCGGGCAAAGGATAGGTGACATAGTCGAAATGAAGTTTAGTGATATTTGGGATAACCACCTTCATGTTACCCAAAATAAAACCGGAATGAAGTTAGCTATCCCCTTAAATTTAAGGTGCGATGCAATCGGATTGACTCTGGCTGATGTTATCCGTAAGTGTCGCGATAGAGTAGTGAGTCCTTATCTGATACATCACGTTAAGCATCACGCTTACGGTAAAGCGGGATCTCACGTTCCCGAAAAAACAATATCAAGATATTTTAAGGAGGCAAGAGATAAAGCAAATATTGCCTGGCCTAAGGATTGCACTGCCCTCCCGCCGTTTCATGAACAGCGCTCGCTTTCATCAAGAACATACAAAGCTCAGGGTATAGATGTCAAAACTCTTTTAGGGCATAAAACCGAAGCAATGAGCGTAATGTATGGTGATGACCGTGGTCTAGAATGGAAAAAAGTTGTGATTTAAACGGGGAGTTTTGGGGAGTTATTTTGGGGATGTTTTGGGGAAGGATTTTTATTACTTAAACTCATGCACTTACATTTTAGCGAATTGCTCCAGAAGCAATCGTCCCCCAGCAATGCATGACCCAACAGCCAGCGCTCCCGCTGGCTGTTTTCTTTCAGCCCTCTCCGTCCCGTGCTAAGGTAACAAACTGCGTATTGGCAAATCACAGGTGAATTCATTATGTCTGGTGACGTGACTGGGACGACGACCCATCAGCAGCTTATCAGCTTATTAACCGAACAGGGTGCGCGCTTTCGCGTGATGGAGCATGAGGCCGTTGGCAAATGCGAAGCGGTCAGTGAAATTCGCGGGACCGATATTCGGCAGGGTGCAAAAGCGCTGGTCTGCAAGGTAAAAGGCAACGGCGTAAAGAAACATATTCTGGCTATCCTCGCCGCCGATCGTCAGGCCGATCTGAGCCTGCTTGCCCGCCATTTCGGTGGGCTGAAGGCCTCTCTCGCCAGTCCGGCGGAAGTTGATACCCTGACCGGCTGCGTTTTCGGCGCCATTCCCCCGTTCAGCTTTCATCCGGATCTGACGCTGGTCGCCGATCCGCTGCTGTTTGAGCGTTTCGACGAGATCGCCTTCAACGCTGGCCTGCTGGAAAAGTCGGTGATTATGGATACCCAGGACTATCTGCGCATCGCCCGTCCTGAGCTGGTGACCTTCCGGAAACAATAAATACAGAGGCTGGCTAACGGTCAGCCGTTTTCCAGCAGCAGCACGGACGCGATCAGAATAATCGCGATGATAAAAAACGAAGAGGAGATAACCAGCGTTTCGACAAACATAGGATCGTTCATGATGCCCTCAGCGTTGCCCCGATCACCCCTTTTTTACCCCCGCCAAATGACAGCGACATGACAGCGATGCATCAATAGAACGACTATTTTGTCGCTGAAACGATTCTGAGCGAAATATGTTCCGCTGCGCAAAGTCACTCATTATATGATTTATTTGTTACCGGTATCACGAAAAGAAATTAACGTAACCCCGATGCCAAATCTCGCAATTGTTAACCTTTTCATCATGGTTAACTCTGATAACGGAGCACCTCATAAATAAACCTTACACTGGCAAGGTGAATACAATGACCGAAATAATTACCCGTAAAGAAAAAATCAGTTATGGGTTAGGCGATATGGCGAGCCATATTGGGCTGGATAACGTCATTATTTTTCTGACGTTTTACTATACGGATGTGGTGGGTCTGCCTGCGGCATTCGTGGGCACTATGTTTCTTCTGGCGAGAACCGCCGATGCCATAATAGACCCGGCGATGGGCTATATCGCCGACAGGACGCGCACACGCTGGGGCAAATTCCGCCCGTGGATGCTGTGGCTGGCGCTGCCCTTTGGGGCCAGCTGTCTGCTGACCTACGCCGTACCGGAGTCGCTCGATCTGCATGGTAAAATGATTTTCGCGACCGTCAGCTATACCCTGATGATGCTGATGTATACCGCGATTAATATCCCCTATTGCTCTATGGGCGCGGTAATTACCCCTGACAACGATGCGCGAATTTCCCTCCAGTCTTATCGCTTTTTCCTGGCCACGCTGGGCGGCGCGCTGTCGACATTCTTTATGATGCCGCTGGCAGAATTTTTAGGCGGCGACGATAAATTGCTGGGCTACCGCTGGGCGATGGCCATTATGGCGACTGTCGCGGTCGTCATGTTCTGGATCTGCTTCGCCAATACGCGCGAGCGTATTAAGGCTCCCGCCACCCACAATAATTATCTTGCGGAACTGCGGGATTTATTACGAAACGACCAATGGCGTGTTGTCGCCGTACTGGTAATAACCAACATTGGTTTTGGCGTTATTCGCCTTGGCGCAATGATGTATTTCGTCACGTATTATCTCGGTAGCGCGAGCTATTTTATGTGGATGCTCGGCGCGCATATTCTCGGAAAAGCCGCAGGCAGCGCGCTGGCTAAACGTCTGACGCAGAACGTGAGTAAAGTGCAGATGTTTGGCTACTGTTCCGTGCTGGCGGGAGTACTCAGTATCGCCCTGTTCTTTGCGCCTAAGTCGGTGCTGATTCTGGTACCTATGACGTTCATCGTCTCCTCCCTTTACCAGGCCACCACCACGCTGATGTGGGTGATGATGGCAGACGTCGCCGACTACGGCGAATGGAAACAGGGCAAACGCATGGACGGCGTGATCTTCTCCACCTTCCTCGCCGTACTCAAGCTGGGAATGGCAATCAGCGGCGCGATTGTTGGCTGGACGCTGGGCTTAAGCGGCTATGTGGCCAATGCCCCGGAACAGACCACCACGGCGATGTACTGCATCATTGCCCTCTTCACCCTCGTGCCTGGCGTCTTGTCGCTCTGCGCGTTTGCCACGCTGCGCTGGTACAAGCTCGACGACAGCACCATGCAGTCTATCCATCTCGCCAAACACCCCGTTTAGAAGGACGCGTTATCCATGAGTGAGCTGATTCAACATTCCAACAGTATCGAATGGCGTTTTGAACGTCAGATCCTGCGTATTGAACCCTGGGGGGAAAACAGCCTGCGCGTCAGGGCCACCTGTTCCCCGACATTCGATGAAGCCTTACAGGCGCTGTTACCCGCTACACCTTGCCAGGCTGAAATCGTCGCCGAAGCGGAAAGCCTGACGCTGCGCAACGGCAATATCACCGCGAGGCTGAACCTTAAAGGTCAGCTGGCCTTTTACAATCAGCGCGGTGAGCTGCTGCTGGAGGAGATGTGGCGCCAGCGTTCTACGGTCGGTATCGGTGCCAGCGAGAAAAGTCAGGATAAATACGTCAGCGCCCTGAAGCTGGATGGCCGCGAATTTAAGCCGCTGATGGGCGGCAAATATCAGCTCACCGTCCGGTTTGAATCGCGTCCGGAAGAACGCCTCTATGGCATGGGTCAGTATCAACAGCCGTGGCTGGATCTGAAAGGCTGCACGCTGGAACTGGCGCAGCGCAACTCCCAGGCAAGCGTCCCCTTTATGCAGTCCAGCCTTGGCTATGGCCTGCTGTGGAACAACCCGGCGATTGGCGAAGCCAGCTTTGCTAAAAATCAGACGGAATGGCGCGCCCGGGTCACAGGTGAAATGGACTACTGGCTCACCGCCGCTGACACGGTGGCGGAGATCACCCGCCAGTATGTGAAAGCCACCGGTATGCCCCCGGCAGCCCCGGCGTTTATCAGCGGGCTGTGGCAGTGTAAATTGCGATACCGCACCCAGCAGGAGGTGCTGGAGGTCGCGCGGGAGTATCGCCGCCTTAACCTGCCGCTGTCGGTCATGGTCATCGACTTTTTCCACTGGCCGAATCAGGGCACCTGGTGCTTCGATCCCGTGGACTGGCCCGATCCTAAAGCAATGGTCGACGAACTGCGCGAAATGGGTATTGCGCTGATGGTGTCGGTGTGGCCAACGGTAGAGGCGCGCAGCCCCCTCTACCCGCAGATGAAAGCCAAAGGCTGGCTTGTCAGCAGCGAACGCGGCGTACAGGTTAACCTCGATTTTATGGGCAATACGACGTTCTTTGACGCCACGCATCCCGAGGCACGCGAGTTTGTCTGGGATACGGTGAAGCGAAATTATTACGATTTGGGCATCAAACTGTTCTGGCTCGACGAAGCGGAACCGGAGTACCGCGCCTATGATTTTGATAACTATCGCTACCACGCCGGTCCGGTGCTGGAAGTGGGCAACCGCTACCCGCGCGATTTTGCGCAGGGCTTTTACGATGGGCTACAGGCAAACGGTGAAACTGAGATAGTTAACCTGGTACGCTGCGCCTGGGCAGGCAGCCAGCGCTATGGCGTGCTGGCGTGGTCGGGTGATGTCCACTCCTCGTTCCATGCTTTTCGCAATCAGCTCGCCGCCGGACTGAATATGGGGCTGGCGGGGATCCCGTGGTGGACTACCGATATCGGCGGCTTCCAGGGAGGGAACGTCAACGACCCGGCGTTCCACGAATTGCTGATCCGCTGGTTCCAGTGGGCGGTGTTTACGCCGGTTCTGCGCATGCACGGCTATCGCGAGCCGCAGATCCAGCCCCCGGAGCGCTATCGGGACGGTATTCCTCAATGTAACAGCGGTTCGCCTAATGAGCTGTGGAGTTACGGAGAAGAGAATTACGCCATCATGCAGCACTGGCTTACCGTGCGCGAAACCCTGCGCCCGTATATTGACGCGCTGTACCAGCAGGCGCATCTGCACGGAGACCCGCTAATGCGTCCGCTGTTCTGGCACTATCCGCAGGATAAGCAGAGCTGGGCGTGTGAAGATCAGTATCTGTTTGGCGAAGATCTTCTTGTGGCGCCGGTTATGCAGGCCGGTCAGCGTGAGCGCGATGTCTGGTTACCGAATGGCAATAGCTGGGTCGCCCTTAACGGCGAACGCTACCCCGGCGGGGAGCATATCCGGGTGCCCGCGACGCTGGAAACCATCCCGGTGTTTATCCGCGACGGGAGTCCGCTTATCCCGAAACTGGTGAACTGACTTCAGGCAAGCGCCCAAAAATAGACAATTTTTTCACTAAAGCCTGCCTGCCTTCGCGTTTGCGCGTAAAGTAAGCAGGCTTACTATTTTTGGCAAGGATCCCGTCATGCTCGACCCTACTCTGCTTATACTTCTGGCCCTGGCTGCTTTGGGTTTTATCAGCCACAACACCACCGTCGCGATTTCCATTCTGGTACTGATCATCGTTCGCGTTACGCCGCTAAACACCTTCTTCCCGTGGATTGAAAAACAGGGACTGACCATCGGGATCATTATTTTGACCATCGGCGTGATGGCACCGATTGCCAGCGGAACGCTGCCGGCCTCAACGCTGCTGCACTCCTTTGTGAACTGGAAATCGCTGGTGGCGATTGCGGTGGGCGTTTTTGTCTCCTGGCTTGGCGGACGCGGCGTGACGCTGATGAGCAGCCAGCCCTCACTGGTGGCCGGCCTGCTGGTGGGCACCGTGCTGGGCGTGGCGCTGTTTCGTGGCGTGCCGGTTGGCCCGCTGATTGCTGCCGGGCTGGTTTCGCTGTTTATCGGGAAGTCGTAGTCAGGCTGGCGATATAGCGGGCGGGCGTCTGCCCCAGCCCTTTCTTAAACATGGTGATAAAGGCGGTGGTGGAGTCATACCCCAGCGCCTGCGCCGCCTGCTGTACTGATTTCCCGCCGATCAAAAACTGCAACGCGACAATCAGCTGGAGCTGGTGTCGCCAGCGGCGAAAGCTTAACCCGGTCTCTTTCACCACCAGCCGTGCCAGATTGCGCTCGCTCATGGCAAAGTGGCTGGCCCACTGGGCCAGCGTCTGCCAGGCGGCAGGCTCATTTGCCATGGTCTCACTCATCAGGCGAATTTTCGGATGCGGAGAAACCGGCAGCTGGAGATGCTCCTGCGGTTGCAGGGGCAGTTCGTCAAACAGGACGTCAACCAGTCGGCCAGTCGCGGGAAGCGGCAATTCTTCCCGCGACCTGTCCGCGAGCGCCAGCACCAGCTCCCGCACCAGGGGCGATATTTTCAGCGTACAGGTACGCGCCGGCAGGTCGAGCGCGCCGGGTTCAATAAACAGCAGGCAGAGCTGCGCGCCGGGCGTCGCCCTGTTGCTGTGCAGCGTTTGACCCGGGATCCACACCGCATACTGAGGCGGCACCATCAGCATCGCGTTTTCCACTTCGCAGGTTATCGCCCCACCCAGCGCCATAATCAGCTGCCCTTTGCGGTGCTGATGAAGCGGAATAAATTGTTCTTGTGCCACCACGCGGATGCGAAAAGCCACCGCCGCATCGTGCTGGCTGTCAGGATCGTAGCCGTCGAGCCCCAGTCCGTACATAAAGTTGTCCGATATTAGCGATAAACTGTCATTTTAGCCTGATTTCAACCACGACTTAAATCGGTATTGTATGCGCTCGCCTGAACGTAAGAGACAATAATGACTACTGCTATTCAACCTTCCGGGAAACAGGGTGCGCTGCTGGTTGCAGGTATCCTGATGATTGCCACGACGCTGCGCGTCACGTTTACCGGCGTCGCCCCCCTGCTCGACACCATCCGTCAGGACTATGGCTTAAGCACGGCGCAAACCGGTCTGCTCACGACGCTGCCGCTGCTGGCCTTCGCCTTAATCTCTCCCCTTGCCGCAGGCGTCGCCCGGCGGTTGGGCATGGAGCGCAGCCTTTTTATCGCGCTGCTGCTGATATGCATCGGGATTGGCATCCGTTCGCTGCCGTCGGCGTCGCTGCTGTTTATCGGTACGGCGGTCGTTGGCTGCGGGATTGCGCTGGGCAATGTCCTGTTACCCGGACTAATCAAACGCGATTTTCCGGGCCAGGTCGCAAAACTCACGGGGGCGTATTCGCTGACGATGGGGGCCGCCGCTGCCGCAGGGTCGGCGCTGATCGTCCCGCTGTCGCTGGGGAATGCCGGCTGGCACGGGGCGCTGCTGATGCTGATGTTCTTCCCGCTGGTGGCGCTGCTGCTGTGGTTACCGCAATGGCGCCAGAAGCCCGCCGCTACCCTGACGGGAGCGGGCGCGCTGCACAACCGGGCCATCTGGCGATCCGCCCTTGCCTGGCAGGTGACGCTTTTTCTGGGCATCAACTCACTGATTTACTACGTCATAATCGGCTGGTTGCCCGCAATTCTGATCAGCCACGGCTACAGCGAAACGCAGGCGGGCTCCATGCACGGCCTTCTCCAGCTGGCCACCGCTGTTCCCGGTCTCGCCATTCCGCTTATCCTGCACCGTCTTCGCGATCAGCGTGGCATTGCCGGGCTTGTCGCCCTGATGTGCGCCGTAAGCGCGGCCGGGTTCTGGTTTGCGCCGCAGCTGGCCGTCGTCTGGACGCTGGTGTTTGGCTTTGGATCCGGCGCCACCATGATCCTCGGCCTGACCTTTATCGGGCTGCGCGCCAGTTCGGCCCATCAGGCCGCCGCGCTCTCCGGCATGGCGCAGTCTATTGGCTATCTTCTGGCGGCCTGTGGGCCACCGCTGATGGGGAAAATTCACGATACCGCCGGAGACTGGCGCATTCCGCTGCTCGCCTGCGCGCTGGCTGCGGTGGTGATGGCCCTGTGCGGCATGCTGGCCGGGCGCGATCGGGAAATCACACCCCGCTGACACACAAGGCAGACCTTTCGGTCTGCTTTTTTTATGCTTGCGCCGCCCGCAGCATGGCCTGGGCCAGCACTACCGGGCGCCCTTGCAGCGCGGCCCGCTCATGCTGGAACAGGGTGATCACAAAGAAGGGGTGGGTCACCAGCTCTGCCGCGCGGATCTCGCCCTGCTCGTCCCAGCCCGTCACGCGCATGTCGCCCCGCTCAAGCTGCCGGGCAAACTCAGGCGAGACGCCGTAATTGCAGTGATACCCTTCCTGAATTTCCGGCTTTCCGTACGCTTTGGCAATCAGGGTGTTGTTCCGCAGTTCGATCGCGTCGGTTTGTTCCACCAGCGAGCAGGCCAGCGGCGCAATCACCATCCTCCCTTCGGTATCGGTTTCGGCATGGCCTGCATCGTGCCAGCCCAGCACGTTGCGCGCATATTCAATCAGCGCATGCTGGAAACCGCCGCAGGTGCCGAGAAAGGGGATGCTGTTTTCGCGCGCGTAACGCGCCGCAATAAACGCCGCCTCGGTGTTTTTATACGGGCTTGCCGGAACCAGCCAGATGGCATCGTAACCGACCAGGTCTTCGGGACTGGTGAGCTCAGGCGTGGCGAGCCAGTCATAATCCGCGGTGAGATCCAGAACCGCAGCGGCGTCATCAATCGCCAGCGGGATCGCCTGGTGCGCAAGAACATCGGGATTGTAATCACCAACCAGCGCAATACGCAGCGTCGTTTTAACCGGGGAGAGTTCCATGAGAGATTCCTTATGCCGGAGGATTTTCAGATAACATAAGGAACCTCAGACTACCGATCTTTTGCAATTATCACAATACCTTAAATTGGGTGGATAAAAGCCTGGTGCTATAGTGTTCTTGCTGAACGTCAGACGGTAGGGAGGAAAACGGATGATTCAATGCAAACGCGTGTATGAAGAGGCAACGTCAGACGATGGTTACCGGGTGCTGGTAGACAGACTCTGGCCGCGAGGAATGAAAAAGAGCGATCTCGCCTACGATGAGTGGTGCAAATCGCTAACGCCGTCGAGCGAACTGCGTAAAGCCTTCCACGGTGAAGCGATCGATTTCACCGCGTTCAGTGAAGCCTATCGAAAAGAGCTGGCGCAGCATCAGGATGAAGGCAAACGCCTGGCAGCCCTCGCCCGACAGCAGACCGTGACGCTACTCTATGGTGCGAAAAATACGGAGCAGAATCACGCGCGGGTGCTGGCGGACTGGCTGCGGAGATTTTGATTAGCCGATCGCCAGCTCATCAACGATGCGTGGCATCTCGTCCGGCGTCAGCGGCATCAGATGTTCCGGGCGAACAAACGCAAAACCGTGCTGGTTATCAAATGCGTAGACATCACCGGTGACCAGCCACAGCGGGCGCGCTGACGTGGCGGGTAACTGCGTCATGACGCCGTTGACCGGGTTCACAAAACGCTGGCCTGGCTGACAGAGGCCAAACAGCTCAACAGATTTACCAATATTTCGACGGCCTGCCGTCGTACGCGCACCCACGATCATCGCCATGCTGCCCGGTTTTAACTGAAACATACTTCTTCTCGCAAACGTGCCGCCAGAAACTGGCTAAGAATAATCCTAAAGAGAAGTGTATCGCAGTTTTATTGCCGTTGTCATCTGGTCGGTTGCGGATGATCGCGGCGGTAGAGATCCCATTCATCGATCGTTTCTCCGCCTGGCAGTTTGCACTCGGTACGTACGCCCTGAGGGCTTTGAACAGGGATTTGCTCTCCCCCTTTCTCCAGACAGTACACTGACGCTGGGTTTGCCATACCAATAGCGTGCGGCGGCTCAGGCGCATCGGGAGGGGGTGTCTTTGTTGAACATGCGGCCAACGGAAGTACCAGTGCCAGGAAAAGATATTTCATTTTCACGATCCTTCAGGGTGTTGAAAACGTCAGAGTAACGGGTCATCGCCGTTTTCTCCATGATTTCTCCATTAAACCTGCACGATTCGTCCCTATAGTGGGGTCTGTTCTCACTCTGACCAGAGAACATCATTCCGTAATCAAGATGTTTTGCCCCGGCCTTCGCGTCGGGGCTTTTTTTAGCGCGCCCGCCCTGGTTTCCAGAAGAATATATAAAATTTCCCCTATTCATGTTTAACTATGACCGGAGTCTATAATTTCAGCATAACATGCAGATACAGAGGCCTTCTGCATGGGAGTCAACCTGCTTTATGTCAGATATCATTCTTGCCCGTGTTTCAGAAACCCTCGCCACCGAGCAATCTCTCGACAGTCTGGTGCGTCAGTTACTGGAAATGCTGGAAATTGTGACCGATATGGAATCAACCTACCTGACCAAAATCGATATCAATGCGCGTTTACAGCACATTTTATATGCCCGTAACAGTAAGCAAATGCAGATCCCGGAAGGGTTCAGCGTGCCCTGGGACGAAACGCTGTGTAAGCGCGCCATGGATAGCGACACGTTGTTCAGTAACGAGGTGCCTGAACGCTGGCCAGAATGTGAGGCTGCAAAAGCGCTGGGGATTACGACCTATATGAGCGTGCCGGTTCACCTTGCTGACGGTACCTTGTACGGCACGCTTTGCGCGGCAAGCACCGCACAGAAACAGTTCAGCGAGCGTGGCGAGCAGGTAATCAGACTCTTTGCCGGGCTAATTGGTCAGTACATTCAGAAAGAGTCGCTGGTGCTTCAGCTTCGCGAAGCCAACGCCGCGCTCATTGCCTACTCATACACCGACGCCCTTACCGGCCTGCCAAACCGTCGCGCCATTTTTGAAAATCTCACCACCCTGTTCTCACTGGCGCGCCATCTTAACCGCAACGTCATGATTGCCTTTATTGACCTTGATGATTTCAAGCGAATCAATGACCAGTACGGTCATGAAGCGGGCGATCGGTTCCTCGTTCAGGTCGGCAATCGGCTGACGCACGAGCAAACGCAGGACGAAATTATCGGCCGGCTCGGCGGCGATGAATTTCTGGTTGCCAGCCTGAGTAACAGCAATGATGGCGACACCAGCTCCGAGGTCAACGCAATCAAAACCCGCCTCAACGGTCGTATCGCGGGCGAATACGGGTTAGGAAATGTCACTATTCTCTATCCCGGTGCAAGCTATGGCGTCGTTATTGTGGACCCTCACAGCACGGATGAAGATAGCGCCCTGCGCACCGCAGACCTCGCGATGTATCAGGATAAAAAGGGAAAAAGCAAAACAGGCTTTGTCGCGTTAGATTAAAACCGTACACTCTACGGCCTTATACAAACTCAAACAGGTGATGGCATGAGAATAGGGATCCTCTTTCCGGTTGTAATTTTTATCACGGCGGTGGTGTTTTTAGGCTGGTTTTTCCTTGGCGGATACGCCGCGCCGGGGGCATAAGTGAGAAAAACGACCCTCATCATGCTGATTGTGGCCATCGTAGCCGTAGCCGGTACCCAGCTGGGCTGGTGGTAACCCAAAGTAAAAAGGCCGCCATCAGGCAGCCTTTTTTAACACAGTTCAGATTTAGCTTTTGATTTTTCTGTAGATAAACAGAACAACCAGCGCGCCAATCACCGCGACGACAAAGCTGCCGAAGTTGAAGCCATCAACTCTGCCAAAGCCGAACAGGGTACTGATCCAGCCACCAACGACTGCACCCACAATCCCCAGAATGATCGTGACGATGAAACCGCCGCCATCTTTGCCCGGCATAATCCACTTCGCCAGGATACCCGCAATCAGCCCAAAGATAATCCAGGATAAAATTCCCATAGCTTTCCTCTCCGTATGGTTTTTGTCATTAAATCAACGACACAGAAAAGGATAGCACAGGATTTGAGAAAGGAAATTTGTGATAAGAATCACACGGTTCGTTTGAGTAAAATCTGAACAGTAAAAATTTGCCGTTCCACATGAATCGTGGGGTTGCATCTTTTGTTGAGAAAGATTATCTTTCTCAATACTGAATAGTTGAGCAAATCACTCAGGTATTCAGTACGACATTGCTCACATTGCTTCCAGTATTTCTTGCCCACTTTTTAGTGGGCTTTTTTTTGCCTAAACCCACCAAAATCTGGCGTTTTTTCGCAGGTGGCGAAACGCTATTCTCTGTGGCTACTGAACAGCAAAGAATTGATAACATGAACGTATCGAGCAAATTTGTCATCTGCCTGAATCTTGTTTCTGCCAGTACGCTACTGTTACTGCTCTCCACACGGTTTGAGTGGTTCTGAATGGTGTAGCCTGCACGGCGATACCGTGCTGGCTCTTCTCTCATACTTGTAGCTTTTATGACCTGTGTTAAGATCCCTGCACCTCAGGACGTGGCGGGACAGCAGGAATATGAAGAAGGCCATTAGCGTTGCTATCATCTCAACCTTTCTGGTCGTCCTGTCGCTGTATGCTGTTAACGCCATCATCGTTGAACAGCAAAAGGACCGGCAGAGGGAGATCTCCCACACGCTGTTACGCTATTCCGAAGACTTGACGCAAATTATCGCCAGCACTCTTAAAACGACTTCCGCGAAGGGATGCGATAGCGCGAGTCTGAACGACTATCGTAAATTAAAGATGCAGAGTCTCTATTTCGCCGATGTGGGGTTTATTGAAAATGGGAAAATCACCTGCACCGCATTTTGGGGCAAGCTGGCAAATCCCATCGCCCTTCCCTCTGAGCTTCATGACACTCTGAACGGATTCAGCCTGGCGCAATTTTCACAGAAAAATTTCTTTGTGGGCAATGCGACAATTTATAACCATCTTATTATCTTCACGTCACGTTCAGCCTACGATAAATTTTCTCCCGTTACCGCCAACTATTCACTTCGTTCTTCCACGAAAGATTTCGACCGGACCTTTTTCACCGTTACGTCTCCTACAGATAACCTTAGCCGCTTATCGTCTCTGCTATTCACTCAGACCGTGACGCAGTGCAGCACCCGCTGGGATTTGTGCGTTACCGTTACCCATCACAATGCCGGACTGGCATCGCTGTCCCGCATAGTGATGGTGCTCCTGTGCCTGTTTTTATACTTTATCTGGGTATCGCTGACGCTGTTTTCTCTGCGACTTTATGAAGACCGGCTTTCTCTGGAGCGTACGCTGGTCAAAGCGGTGAAAGCGAATACCATCAGCGTACACTTTCAGCCCATTATTCGGGTAGCTGATAAAAAAATCGTTGGGGTTGAAGTGTTATCGAGATGGCAGGATAACAATCACAAAGAGGTTTCTCCCGAGCTGTTTATCCCGTTGATTAAAAAAATTGGGCTGTATAACGTTTATTACCGGAACATGATTAAAAAATCCCTGTCGGAAATTGCCGCGCTGGCCACTGAACATCAGCTCATGATTTCACTGAACGTTGGGCGAACGGAAATTGAAGACGGCAAATTCCTGGCGGTATTACGCCATGAATGCCTACAGCACGCGCTTCCCTTATCGTTAATAAAGGTCGAATTATCCGAGAATGGCGTATCCACCTCGGCCATCCTTGAAGAGTTTTGTGAGGAGCTTAAATCGGCAGGCGTCAAAATTTCCATAGACGATTTTGGCGTGCAAAATTCTAATCTGGCCAGGCTGTCAAACCTCAAGTATGACGAAATCAAAGTGGATAAGTCGTTAGTGGATGGCATCAACGAGCATTATAAACAGGATATTCTGGCGATCTTTTGCGACGCGCTCGCTAAGCTGCACAAAACCCTCGTGTTTGAGGGAGTCGAAAGCGAAACGCAATATCAGTTCATCGCCCAGAGATATCCTGATGCCCTCGTGCAAGGCTGGTACTTTTCAAAATCGTTAACCCGGCGCGACCTGGCCAGCCTGCTGGCAGACTCAGCGCGATGAAGCGTTATTCATTGCCCCATTGATTCAGAAAGTTTGCGATATCGTCAATGCGCGCTTCATCAATATGCGCCTCGACGGCCATCTCCCGCTGCGCCTCTTCACTGATTTCCTCGTTGTTGTAGAGGCGAGTGAGCAGCAGCTGGAAATAGCGTGCCAGCGGCGTCCGCTCTGCCTCTTCGACTGGTTTCGCCGTTTCAGTTGCATACTCATCGACGATGTCATAATACTTGAGCGGGATATCATGGTTCATAGCGTTTTTCCGTCTTTTGTGCATAAAAAACGGGAACCCTCAGGCTCCCGTTGTCATTTAACCCAGCGAGTGGATTACATGTTCGCGATAATCGCGTCGCCAAACTCTGAGCATTTCAGAAGTTTAGCGCCTTCCATCAGACGTTCAAAGTCATAGGTGACGGTTTTCGCGTTAATCGCGCCTTCCATACCCTTAACAATCAGGTCTGCGGCTTCGAACCATTCCATATGACGCAGCATCATCTCTGCGGACAGAATGATAGAGCCCGGGTTGACTTTGTCCTGGCCCGCGTATTTCGGTGCAGTACCGTGAGTGGCTTCGAACAGAGCGCACTCGTCACCGATGTTCGCGCCCGGCGCGATACCGATACCGCCAACCTGAGCTGCCAGCGCATCAGAGATGTAGTCACCGTTCAGGTTCATACAGGCGATCACGTCATACTCAGCAGGACGCAGCAGGATCTGTTGCAGGAACGCATCGGCGATCACATCTTTAATGACGATCTCTTTACCGGTGTTCGGGTTCTTAATCTTCTGCCATGGGCCGCCGTCGATCAGCTCACCGCCGAACTCTTCGGTCGCCAGCTGGTAGCCCCAGTCTTTGAACGCGCCTTCGGTGAACTTCATGATGTTGCCTTTGTGCACCAGGGTCACAGAGTCACGGTCGTTGGTGATAGCGTATTCGATAGCTGCACGCACCAGACGCTTGGTCCCTTCTTCGGAGCACGGCTTAATGCCGATACCGCAATGCTCTGGGAAGCGAATTTTCTTCACGCCCATCTCTTCGCGCAGGAATTTGATCACTTTTTCTGCATCAGCAGAATCCGCTTTCCATTCGATACCGGCGTAAATGTCTTCTGAGTTTTCACGGAAGATAACCATGTCGGTCAGTTCCGGGTGCTTAACCGGGCTTGGGGTGCCCTGGTAGTAACGTACCGGACGCAGACACACATACAGATCCAGTTCCTGACGCAGCGCCACGTTCAGGGAGCGAATGCCGCCGCCAACTGGCGTGGTCAGAGGGCCTTTGATAGCAACGCGATAGTCGCGGATCAGGTCCAGCGTTTCGGCTGGCAGCCAGACGTCCTGGCCATAAACTTGAGTGGATTTTTCACCGGTGTAAATTTCCATCCAGGAAATTTTACGCTCGCCTTTGTAGGCTTTCTCAACAGCGGCATCAACCACTTTCAGCATTGCCGGGGTAACGTCTACGCCGATACCATCACCTTCGATGAACGGGATAATCGGGTTGTGAGGAACGTTAATCTTGCCGTTTTGCAGGGTGATCTTTTTACCTTCCGCCGGAACTACTACTTTGCTTTCCATTAACCTCTCCTTCGAGCGCTTCTGGTTGTTACTGATCTTATGTTAATAAATTGTAATGAGCCTTCCGATAGTACCTGATTGTCCGACGCCATGAAAGGTCTTCGTTATTAGGCTATAATGCGGCAATTGATAAAGCCTGAAAATACCATGAAGAAAACTTCTTTTAGAAAACACCGGGTTGAGCGATTCAGCTCACAACAAGCGACCAGAAGAACGCCAGAAACCCAGCCGACGCGGGTCATACTGTTCAATAAACCCTACGATGTTTTGCCGCAGTTTACCGATGAAGCCGGGCGGAGCACGCTGAAGGATTTTATACCCGTACAGGGTGTCTACGCGGCCGGGCGACTGGATCGCGACAGCGAAGGGCTGCTGGTGCTCACCAACGACGGCGTACTACAGGCCAGGCTCACTCAGCCGGGAAAACGTACCGGAAAAATTTACTTTGTGCAGGTTGAAGGCGAGCCGGACGACGCCTCGCTGGCAAAGCTGCGCAACGGCGTGACGTTAAACGACGGTCCCACCCTGCCTGCGGGTATTGAGCGCGTGAATGAGCCCGAGTGGCTGTGGCCGCGCAATCCGCCGATTCGTGAGCGCAAATCCATTCCCACCAGCTGGCTTAAAATTACCCTTTATGAAGGCCGCAACCGACAGGTCAGGCGCATGACTGCGCACGTGGGATTCCCTACCCTGCGACTCATTCGCTACGCGATGGGGAGCTACACGCTGGACGCACTGGCAAACGGGGAATGGCGTGATGTTACCCCCAAGGAGAACTGATGTTTAAACCTCATGTTACGGTCGCCTGCGTGGTCCACGCGCAGGGCAAATTCCTGGTGGTGGAAGAGACCATCAACGGCAAAGCGCTGTGGAATCAGCCAGCCGGGCACCTTGAAGCCAATGAAACCTTACTCCAGGCGGCAAAGCGCGAGCTGTGGGAGGAGACGGGGATCCGTGCTGAACCGCAGCACTTTATCCGCATGCATCAGTGGATAGCGCCTGACCGCACGCCTTTCCTGCGCTTTTTATTCGCCGTTGAGCTTAACGAAACGTGCGCCACTGAACCGCACGACGACGATATCGATCGCTGTCTGTGGGTGACTGCCAAGGAGATCCTGACCGCGCCAAACCTGCGCTCGCCGCTGGTTGCCGAAAGCATCCGCTGCTGGCAGTCTGCGGGCCGCCTGCCGCTGGATGTCATCGGAGAGTTTAACTGGCCGTTTACAGAGGGTGTCAATGGTGGGGGGGCGTGATAGAATACGCCGCCTTGAAGTTCAATGTCGTGAGTATTCCATGTCAGATAACAGCCAGAAAAAAGTGATCGTCGGCATGTCCGGCGGTGTCGATTCCTCCGTTTCCGCCTACCTGTTGCAGCAACAGGGCTATAAGGTGGAGGGCCTGTTCATGAAGAACTGGGAGGAAGACGATGGCGAGGAATACTGCACTGCCGCTGCGGATCTCGCCGATGCGCAGGCCGTGTGCGATAAGCTCGGCATCGAACTGCACACCGTTAACTTTGCCGCAGAATACTGGGACAACGTCTTTGAGCTTTTCCTTGAAGAGTACAAAGCGGGCCGCACGCCGAACCCGGATATCCTGTGCAACAAAGAGATCAAATTCAAAGCCTTCCTGGAATTCGCCGCTGAAGACCTGGGCGCGGATTACATCGCGACCGGCCACTACGTGCGTCGCGCGGACGTGAATGGCAAAAGCCAGCTGCTGCGCGGTCTGGACGGCAACAAAGATCAGAGCTACTTCCTTTATACGCTGAGCCACGAACAGATTGCCCAGAGCCTGTTCCCGGTCGGCGAGCTGGAAAAGCCGGAAGTGCGTAAAATTGCTGAAGAGCTGGATCTGATCACCGCGAAGAAAAAAGACTCCACCGGTATCTGCTTTATCGGCGAGCGTAAATTCCGCGAATTCCTGGGCCGCTATCTGCCTGCACAACCGGGCAAAATTGTCACCGTTGATGGCGACGAAATCGGCCAGCATCAGGGACTGATGTACCACACCCTCGGCCAGCGCAAAGGTCTGGGTATTGGCGGCACCAAAGACGGCAGCGAAGATCCGTGGTACGTGGTCGACAAAGACGTCGAGAACAATATTCTGGTGGTGGCTCAGGGTCACGACCACCCGCGCCTGATGTCCGTTGGACTTATCGCGCAGCAGCTGCACTGGGTCGATCGCGAGCCGCTGAAAGGCACGCTGCGCTGCACCGTGAAAACGCGCTACCGCCAGACGGACATCCCTTGCACCGTAACCGCACTGGATGACGACCGCATTGACGTGCGTTTCGACGAGCCGGTTTCCGCCGTTACCCCTGGCCAGTCTGCTGTTTTCTACAGCGGCGACATTTGCCTCGGCGGTGGGATCATTGAACAGCGCCTGCCGCTGCCTGCTGTTTAAACCGTTTGCACACATAAAGGAGACCGTGTGGCGAAGAACTACTACGACATCACCCTGGCGCTGGCGGGAATTTGCCAGTCAGCCCGTCTGGTGCAACAGCTGGCGCATCAGGGTCATTGCGACGCCGATGCCCTGCACGTTTCACTTAACAGCGTTATCGATCTCAACCCGGGCTCCACGCTGGGCGTCTTTGGCGGCAGTGAAACTAACCTTCGTCTCGGTCTTGAAACCCTGCTCGGCGTGCTCAACGCCAGCAACCGTCAGGGATTGAACGCGGAGCTGACCCGCTATACCTTAAGCCTGATGGTACTGGAACGTAAGCTGAACGCGGCAAAAGGGGCAATGAATACCCTGGGCGACCGCATCGCCGGGCTACAGCGCCAGCTCGACCATTTTGACCTCCAGTCTGAGACCCTGCTGAGCGCGATGGCGGGTATCTACGTCGACGTGATTAGCCCGCTCGGCCCGCGTATTCAGGTCACGGGTTCTCCTGCCGTATTGCAAAGCCCACAGGTGCAGGCGAAGGTTCGCGCCTCGCTGCTGGCAGGCATTCGTGCCGCGGTGCTGTGGCAACAGGTCGGCGGTGGCCGCCTACAGTTAATGTTTTCTCGTCATCGCCTGACGACTCAGGCAAAACAAATTCTTGCTCATTGTTAACCTCCCGGAGTTGCGAATTATGGAATTATCCTCACTGACCGCCGTATCCCCTGTCGATGGACGCTACGGCGATAAAGTCAGCGCGCTGCGCGGGATCTTCAGCGAATATGGCCTGCTGAAGTTCCGTGTTCAGGTTGAAGTACGCTGGCTGCAAAAGCTGGCCGCCCAGACAGCAATCAAGGAAGTTCCTGCTTTTGACGCAAAGGCAAACGATTACCTTGATAAAATCGTTGCTGAGTTCAGCGAAGAAGATGCCGCGCGCATTAAAACCATTGAACGCACCACCAACCACGATGTGAAAGCGGTTGAGTACTTCCTGAAAGAGAAAGTGGAAAGCGTCCCTGCCCTGCACGCGGTATCTGAATTTATTCACTTCGCCTGCACGTCTGAAGATATCAACAACCTGTCTCATGCGCTGATGCTCTCCACCGCGCGCAAAGAGGTGGTTCTGCCTTACTGGCGTAAAATCATTGATGCGGTGAAAGCCCTGTCCGTGGAGTACCGCGACATTCCGCTGCTGTCCCGTACGCACGGCCAGCCGGCAACCCCGTCCACCATGGGTAAAGAGATGGCGAACGTGGCGTACCGCATGGAACGCCAGTATCGTCAGCTGGAGCAGGTTGAGATCCTCGGCAAAATCAACGGCGCGGTGGGTAACTACAACGCCCACATCGCCGCGTACCCGGAAGTGGACTGGCATCAGTTCAGCGAAGCGTTCGTGACCTCTCTGGGCATTCAGTGGAACCCGTACACCACCCAGATTGAGCCGCATGACTACATTGCCGAGCTGTTTGACTGCATCGCGCGCTTCAACACCATCCTGATCGACTTCGATCGCGACGTCTGGGGTTATATCGCCCTGAATCACTTTAAGCAGAAGACCATCGCCGGGGAAATCGGTTCGTCCACCATGCCGCACAAGGTGAACCCAATCGACTTCGAAAACTCCGAAGGTAACCTGGGTCTGGCGAATGCCGTGTTGCAGCATATGGCGAGCAAGCTGCCGGTATCCCGCTGGCAGCGCGACCTGACCGACTCCACGGTGCTGCGTAACCTGGGCGTGGGCATTGGCTATGCGCTGATCGCGTATCAGTCTACCCTGAAAGGCGTGAGCAAACTGGAAGTGAACCGTGACCGACTGCTGGACGAACTGGATCACAACTGGGAAGTACTGGCGGAGCCGATTCAGACCGTGATGCGTCGTTACGGCA
This sequence comes from Enterobacter cloacae complex sp. I2, assembly GCF_014896205.1. Taxonomy (NCBI): domain Bacteria; kingdom Pseudomonadati; phylum Pseudomonadota; class Gammaproteobacteria; order Enterobacterales; family Enterobacteriaceae; genus Enterobacter; species Enterobacter cloacae complex sp. I2. Next base: position 200,157 of record NZ_JADBRA010000003.1, on the reverse strand, counting down.
TTGAAAAACCGTATGAGAAACTCAAGGAGCTGACCCGCGGTAAACGCGTTGATGCTGAAGGTATGAAGCAGTTTATCGACGGTCTGGCGCTGCCAGAAGAAGAAAAAGCGCGCCTGAAAGAGATGACCCCGGCAAACTACATTGGCCGTGCCATTACCATGGTTGACGAGCTGAAGTAATCGCCCTCCCCCTTTCCACCCGGAAAGGGGGCTGCTTTTCAACGTCGTGCCGACGTTTTCACGCCCCGTTACAGGCTTTGCCGGGATTAAAGCCTGCTGTCAGATTGATTGTTATTTTTCGTCGTGGAATAACTTTCCTGAATATAGCGTTTCAGGCCAAACGGGCACAGCCTGAACTGGCACGGCGTCTCAACGGTGCACGGGCGATCCATCTCCTGCCGGTTGCCTGGACACGCGTTTTTCTTTTTGAAACCCATCCAACCTATTGATGTAAATGGCATTGCCTGCGCTATCCATACTCTTCGGCGTCGGTCGTTAATCAGGATCCCCTGGCTTGAGGTGGTGATGATTTCACCTGCACGAACGTAATAATCCCCTTTAAGCCACAGGATGTAATTCAGGCCATAATGTGTTTCAACCTTGCAAAAGAGGGTACCGCTTTCGGGGCTCGCAATAGTCTCAACAACCTTCCATTCCATAAATGCCTCTTTACTCGATAAATTGCTGTTTAGTTGTGTAAAAATGCTGATTTACTGGTACATATTATGCGGATCTAATTTCGCACCATAAAATAAGCGTAGACAAAGATGGAAAGATCGAAAACATCCTTACAAAAAAAAGGGCAATATTTACAAAACTTCCCCGCAGCTTAAGCACCTCGCGGGATTTGTACCCCCCTCAATGCCCGTTCTGGCAAAAATGCCGCGCGCCCTCAACAGTTAATAAACAGATGGCTGTTTTATCCGGAATGCGGAAGCTTGCGAAAACAAGTCGGTTTATATTACTCGCGCTTTTTTAGGGCATGAAAAAACCATTTAATTTCATCACGCTGGTGTCAACCTGGATAATCAGCGTTAAACTATTCATACCATTTATAAAGGGAGAAGTGATGATGCGCGTACTGGTTGTTGAGGATAACGCATTGCTACGTCATCACCTGAAAGTTCAGCTTCAGGAGATGGGCCATCAGGTGGACGATGCCGAAGACGCAAAAGAGGCCGATTATTATCTCAATGAACACCTGCCGGACATCGCCATCGTCGATTTAGGGCTGCCGGATGAAGACGGATTGTCCCTTATCCGCCGCTGGCGTAGCCATGACGTTTCGCTGCCGGTGCTGGTGCTGACCGCTCGCGAAGGCTGGCAGGACAAGGTTGAAGTATTGAGCGCAGGCGCGGACGACTACGTTACCAAACCCTTCCATATTGAAGAGGTTGCCGCGCGCATGCAGGCGCTGCTGCGCCGTAACAGCGGGCTGGCGTCGCAGGTGATCTCTCTGCCGCCGTTCCAGGTGGATCTCTCCCGCCGCGAATTTTCCATTAATGATGAAGTGATCAAGCTGACCGCATTCGAATACACCATTATGGAAACGCTGATCCGTAACAACGGTAAAGTGGTGAGCAAGGACTCCCTGATGCTTCAGCTTTATCCGGATGCCGAGCTGCGCGAAAGCCATACCATTGACGTGCTGATGGGCCGCCTGCGCAAAAAAATTCAGGCGCAGTACCCGCACGACGTGATCACCACCGTGCGCGGTCAGGGCTACCTGTTCGAATTACGCTAAATGAAAGGGATTTTGCGCCACATTTTACCCCTTTCGCTGCGGGTTCGCTTTCTGCTGGCAACCGCCGCCGTCGTGCTGGTGCTGTCGCTCTCCTACGGAATGGTGGCGTTGGTCGGGTACAGCGTAAGCTTCGATAAAACCACCTTCCGCCTGCTTCGCGGCGAAAGTAACCTGTTTTATACCCTGGCGAAATGGGAGAACAACCAAATCACCGTCGAGATGCCGGAAAACCTGAACCAGCAGAGCCCGACGCTGGCGCTGATCTACGATGAAAAAGGCAAACTGCTGTGGGCGCAGCGTGATGTTCCCTGGCTGAAAAAACGCATCCGTCCGGAATGGCTGAAAACCAACGGATTTCACGAAATAGAAGCCGACCTCAACTCGACCAGCATCCTGCTGCGTGACGATCGGGCATTACAGAACAAGCTCAATGAGATCCGCGCCGAAGATGACGACACGGAGATGACCCACTCGGTGGCCATCAACCTGTATCCCGCTACCCTGAACATGCCGCAGCTGACCATTGTGGTGATCGATACCATACCGGTTGAGCTAAAACGCTCGTATATGGTCTGGAACTGGTTCGTGTACGTTCTGGCTGCCAACCTGCTGCTGGTGATCCCACTCCTGTGGGTTGCTGCGTGGTGGAGCCTTCGTCCGATTGAGTCCCTGGCCAAAGAGGTGCGCGAGCTGGAGGAGCATCACCGCGAGAAGCTGAACCCGGAGACCACGCGCGAGCTGACCAGCCTGGTGCGCAACCTCAACCGCTTGCTGAAAAGCGAACGTGAACGCTACGACAAGTATCGCACGACGCTCACCGATCTTACGCACAGCCTGAAAACCCCGCTGGCGGTGATGCAAAGTACCCTGCGTTCCATGCGCAGTTCGAAAATGAGTGTGGATGACGCCGAGCCTGTGATGCTGGAGCAAATCAGCCGGATTTCACAGCAGATTGGTTATTACCTGCACCGCGCCAGCATGCGTTCCGGAAGCGCCCTGTTGAGCCGCGAGCTGCACCCGGTAGCCCCGCTGCTGGATAACCTCACCTCTGCGCTGAACAAGGTATACCAGCGTAAAGGGGTCAATATCAGCCTGGATATCTCACCGGAAATTAGCTTTGTCGGCGAGAAGAATGACTTCATGGAAGTGATGGGGAACCTGCTCGATAACGCCTGTAAGTATTGTCTGGAGTTTGTCGAAGTGTCCGCGCGGGTAACGGATAACGAACTGCATATTATCGTTGAGGACGATGGTCCCGGCATTCCCCGTAATAAACGCGAAGTGGTATTTGACCGCGGTCAGCGCGCCGATACGCTGCGTCCTGGCCAGGGCGTAGGGCTGGCCGTCGCTCGGGAAATCGTCGATCAGTACGACGGCAAGATCGAAACCGGTGAAAGTTTGCTGGGCGGCGCCCATATGGAGGTCATTTTTGGCCGTCAACAGCCCGTATCGAACGATAGTTAACCCGGAATGTGAAAAATACGCGGATCTCGCCCCCAGGGTTCTTTGCTTCCGTTATAATCCGTCTCAGTAAGAGCCTGCGGAAAACAAAAATATGGATTATCAATTAACGCTTAACTGGCCCGATTTCATCGAACGTTACTGGCAAAAACGCCCGGTCGTTCTGAAACGCGGATTCAGCAATTTTATCGACCCTATTTCCCCTGACGAACTCGCGGGTCTGGCGATGGAAAACGAGGTGGACAGCCGTCTGGTGAGCCACCAGGACGGAAAATGGCAGGTCAGCCACGGTCCATTTGAAAGCTACGATCACCTGGGCGAAAGCAACTGGTCTTTACTGGTGCAGGCGGTCAACAACTGGCACGAACCCACCGCAGCCTTAATGCGCCCCTTCCGCGCCCTGCCGGACTGGCGAATGGACGATCTGATGATCTCCTTCTCCGTTCCCGGTGGTGGCGTCGGTCCGCATCTGGATCAGTACGACGTGTTTATCATTCAGGGTACCGGTCGCCGTCGCTGGCGCGTGGGCGAAAAGGTGCCAATGAAGCAGCACTGCCCGCACCCGGACCTGCTTCAGGTCGATCCGTTTGAAGGGATCATTGATGAAGAGCTGGAGCCGGGCGACATTCTGTATATCCCGCCAGGCTTCCCGCATGAAGGCTATTCGCTGGAAAACTCGCTGAACTATTCGGTCGGTTTCCGCGCGCCAAGCGGCCGCGAGATGATCAGCGGGTTTGCTGATTATGTTTTACAGCGCGAGCTGGGCAGCTACCGTTACAGCGATCCGGACGTTCCGGCGCGTGAGCATCCGGCAGATATTCTGCCAGAGGAGCTGGATAAGCTGCGCGGTATGATGCTGGATCTGATCGGCGAACCGGAGCACTTCAGACAGTGGTTTGGCGAGTTTATCAGCCAGTCGCGTCATGAACTGGACGTCGCACCGCCAGAGCCACCGTATCAGGCGGATGAAATTTATGATGCACTCCAGCAGGGCGATAAGCTGGTTCGTCTGGGCGGATTACGCGTGCTGCGCATTGGCGAAGAGGTATTCGTCAACGGCGAGCGTCTGGACTCCCCGCACCGTCCGGCGCTGGAAGCGATTGCCAGCCATATGGTGCTGTCTGCGGATACCTTTGGCGACGCGCTGGACGATCCGTCGTTCCTCGCCATGCTGGCCGCGCTGGTGAACAGCGGGTACTGGTTCTTTGAGGACTGATGTGTAATGTTTGCCGGGTGGCGGCTACGCCTTACCCGGCCTACAACAGCACGATCCCGTAGGCCCGGTAAGCGAAGCGCCACCGGGCTCAATTTACTTCCGCTCCCCCGCCGCAAAATCCTTCTCCTCACCCGCCCACTCTGCGGGATATAGCCCTTCACGCACATCCCGATGAAACGTTGAATAGGGCCAGTCAATGACTTTGCTGACATAGCCATGCTTCAGCGGATTGATGTTGACGTAATCCCTATGCCGCCGGTAATCCTGTTCATTGCGAATGGTGTGTTCCCAGAAACGCGGTTGCCAGACGTGGCGCATCTCAATGCTGCGGCTGAACGTTTTTTTGATGTCGCGCCAGCGCGCCGAAAAGTCACTGTCCCCTTCCGGTAAGGTCCAGATACAGTGCATATGTTCAGGCAGGACAACCCAGGCGTTAATGGTGAAGGGCTTAGCACGCTTAACCGCGGCGGTAGCGGAACGCAGGCTTTCGATGTGGCGAGTAAGCAAATCGCTCTGGCGGTTTTGCAAATTGACGGTGAAAAACCAGGTCCCACCGGGGATGTAATGGCGGCGGTAGTTTGACATAGGCACTCCTTGCCGATTGCCCGGTGGCGCTGCGCTTACCGGGCCTACAAAATCAATGAACGTAGACCGGGTAAGGCGTAGCCGCCACCCGGAATAACACGGCTACCGCTTCGCGGTTAACTCAGCTATGCGCACAATCACCTGCACCGCTTTCTCCATCCCTTCCAGCGTCACGAACTCATGCTTGCCATGGTAGTTATACCCGCCGGTAAACAGGTTCGGGCACGGCAGGCCCATAAACGACAGCTGCGAACCATCGGTTCCACCCCGGATCGGCTTCATCACCGGCTCGATGTCACAATCGCGCATCGCCTGCCGGGCGATATCCAGAATGTGCGGATGCTCCACCACCTTCTCGCGCATATTGTAATAGCTGTCTTCAATGATGAGCTCAATATAGCAATCCGGATGCAGCCCCTTGCCGACCTTTTTCGCGATCTCCATCATCTTACGCTTGCGCGCCTCAAAGGCTTTGCGGTCAAAATCGCGGACAATATAGTGCATCTGCGCGCTGTCCACAGTCCCCTTGATGCTGGTCAGATGATAAAAACCCTCATACCCTTCCGTCATCTCCGGGCTCTCTTCGGCGGGAACTTCCGCATGAATACGCGCGGCCAGAGACAGCGCGTTCACCATCACCCCTTTCGCAGAGCCCGGGTGCACGTTATTCCCGACAATTTTGATCGTCACCGATGCTGCGTTAAAGTTTTCATACTCCAGTTCGCCCACGCCGCCGCCGTCGACGGTGTACGCCCACTGAGCGTTAAACGCCTCAACGTCAAAGTATTTCGCGCCCTTACCCACCTCTTCATCCGGCGTGAAGGCGACGCGGATATCGCCGTGCGGGATATTTTGTCCCTTCAGCACCGCCAGCGCCGTCATGATTTCGGCGATACCCGCTTTGTCATCGGCGCCCAGCAGGGTCTTGCCATCGGTGGTAATTAACGTCTGCCCCAGCAGCTGGTGCAGCACCGGGAACATCACCGGCGACAGGACTTCGTCACCAATCCCCAGCGCGATATCACCGCCGCGGTAGTTTTCAACAATCTGCGGATTAACGTGTTTACCGCTAAAATCAGGTGAGGTATCGACATGAGAAATAAAGCCAATCGCCGGGATATCCCCCTCAACGTTGGCCGGCAGCGTTCCCATCACGGTACCTTTTTCGCTCAGCGTGACGTTGACCAGCCCCATGGCCTCAAGCTGCTCTTTCAGCAGGTTGAGCAGCTTCCACTGGCCTTCGGTGCTGGGCACCTGTCGGACACCCGGCTTAGATTGGGTATCCAGCGAAACGTAATGTAAAAAACGCTCAAATAGTTTATCCATGCAGTCACCCTCACTTTTTGTGACAACATTATCAGTAAGCAGCAAAACGCAAATATTGCGTCAGGTCACTTTTATCCCGCAAACGAGAACTTTTTACGTTTATATCGTTCTGCGTTAATAAATGTAGCTTATGAATAAGTGAGAAGGATTGGCGATTCAATGGGTTTGCCGTAGAATGTCCGCCCTCATTACGAGTCACCAAGGTGGTTACACACAAACCCCGCTTCAGTCTGCTGCCTGAGGCGTCTATATGGGACAGCGCGAAAATTGAATACACAACCCCGTTCCCTTTCACCGCTGGTGCAACTGGAACGAATTCGTAAAAGTTTTGATGGCAAAGACGTCATTTCCGACCTGAATCTGACCATCAATGACGGTGAGTTTCTCACGCTGCTTGGCCCCTCCGGCTGCGGCAAAACCACCGTCCTGCGCCTTATCGCCGGGCTGGAAAGCGTCGATAACGGCCACATCCATCTTGAGAACCAGGACATTACCCAGGTTCCTGCCGAAGATCGCCACGTCAATACCGTCTTTCAGAGCTACGCCCTGTTCCCGCACATGACCGTGTTTGAGAACGTGGCGTTTGGCCTGCGGATGCAAAAAACAGCGGCCAGCGAGATCCCGCCCCGCGTCACCGAAGCCCTGCGTATGGTGCAGCTGGAAGAGTTTGCCCAGCGAAAGCCGCATCAGCTATCCGGCGGACAGCAGCAGCGCGTGGCCATTGCCCGCGCCGTGGTCAACAAACCGCGCCTGCTCCTGCTGGATGAATCCCTCTCCGCGCTGGACTACAAGCTGCGCAAGCAGATGCAGAACGAGCTGAAAGCGCTTCAGCGTAAGCTCGGCATCACGTTCGTGTTTGTTACTCACGATCAGGAAGAAGCCCTGACCATGTCGGACCGTATCGTGGTGATGCGCGACGGCAAGATCGAGCAGGACGGCACGCCGCGTGAAATTTACGAAGAGCCGAAAAACCTGTTCGTCGCCAGCTTCATTGGTGAAATCAATATTTTCAACGCCACGGTGATTGAGCGTCTGGACGAGCAGCGCGTGCGCGCCAACGTGGAAGGCCGCGAATGCAACATCACGGTGAACTTTGCCGTGGAAAAGGGACAAAGGCTCAACGTCCTGCTGCGCCCGGAAGATCTCCGCGTCGATGAGATCCACGACACGGCTGACGCCGAAGGTCTGATCGGTTACGTTCGCGAACGCAACTATAAAGGCATGACCCTCGAATCCGTGGTCGAACTGGAAAACGGCAAAATGGTGATGGTCAGCGAGTTCTTCAACGAGGACGATCCGGACTTCGACCACTCGCTGGATCAGAAGATGGTCATCAACTGGGTAGAAAGCTGGGAGGTTGTACTGGCTGATGAAGAACACAAGTAAGTTCCAGAATGTGGTGATTGCCACGATCGTCGGTTGGCTTGTGTTGTTTGTCTTTCTACCCAACCTGATGATCATCGTAACCAGCTTCCTGACCCGCGACGACGCGAACTTCGTCGCGATGGTCTTTACGCTGGACAACTACGCGCGCCTGCTCGATCCGCTGTACTTTGACGTGCTGCTGCACTCGCTCAACATGGCGCTGATTGCCACCGTTGCCTGTCTGGTGCTGGGGTATCCGTTCGCGTGGTTCCTGGCTCGCCTGCCGCAAAAAGTGCGTCCGCTGCTGCTGTTTTTACTGATTGTGCCCTTCTGGACCAACTCGTTAATCCGCATCTACGGGCTGAAGATCTTCCTCAGCACCAAAGGTTATCTGAACGAGTTTCTGCTGTGGCTGGGGATTATCGATACGCCGATCCGCATTATGTTCACCCCGAGCGCGGTGATCGTCGGCCTGGTCTATATTCTGCTGCCGTTTATGGTGATGCCGCTCTACTCCAGCATTGAAAAGCTTGATAAACCGCTGCTGGAAGCCGCCAGAGACCTGGGGGCCAGCAAGCTGCAAACTTTTATCCGCATCATTATTCCGCTGACCATGCCGGGCATTATCGCCGGCTGTCTGCTGGTCATGCTGCCGGCGATGGGCCTGTTCTACGTGTCGGACCTGATGGGCGGGGCGAAAAACCTGCTGATCGGCAACGTGATCAAGAGCCAGTTCCTGAACATCCGCGACTGGCCGTTCGGCTCGGCCACCAGCATTACGCTGACGGTGGTGATGGGACTGATGCTGCTGGTCTACTGGCGTGCCTCGCGCTTGCTGAACAAGAAGGTGGAGCTGGAATGATCGGTCGACTGCTTCGCGGCGGTTTTATGACCGCCATTTATGCGTATCTCTATATTCCGATAATCATTTTGATCGTGAACTCATTTAACAGTTCACGCTTCGGGATCAACTGGCAAGGGTTTACCACCAAATGGTATGGCCTGCTGATGAACAATGACAGCCTGCTCCAGGCCGCGCAGCACTCGCTGACGATGGCGGTGTTCTCTGCCACCTTTGCGACGCTGATTGGCTCGCTGACCGCCGTGGCGCTGTACCGCTACCGTTTTCGCGGTAAGCCGTTCGTCAGCGGCATGCTGTTTGTAGTGATGATGTCCCCGGACATCGTGATGGCCATTTCACTGCTGGTGCTGTTTATGCTGCTGGGCGTCCAGCTCGGTTTCTGGTCGCTGCTGTACTCGCACATCACCTTCTGCCTGCCGTTTGTGGTGGTGACCGTCTACGCGCGTCTGAAAGGGTTCGACGTGCGCATGCTGGAAGCGGCGAAAGATCTGGGTGCCAGCGAGATGACTATTCTGCGCAAAATCATCCTGCCGCTGGCGATGCCTGCCGTTGCAGCCGGGTGGTTGCTCAGCTTTACCCTGTCGATGGACGATGTGGTCGTATCCTCCTTCGTCACCGGGCCGAGCTATGAAATTCTGCCGTTGAAGATCTACTCAATGGTTAAAGTCGGTGTTTCACCCGAAGTGAACGCGCTGGCGACTATTCTGTTGGTGTTATCGCTGGTTCTGGTCATTGCCAGCCAGGTTATTGCTCGTGATAAAACAAAATCTCAGGGGACACAGAAATGAAAAAAATGCTTGCCGCTGCGGCGCTGGTGCTTGGCATGGGTGCCGCGCACGCTGATGACAGTAAAACGCTCTATTTCTACAACTGGACCGAGTATGTGCCGCCGGGCCTGCTGGAGCAGTTCACCAAAGAGACGGGCATCAAGGTGATCTATTCCACCTATGAGTCGAATGAGACCATGTATGCCAAGCTTAAAACCTACAAAGATGGCGCGTATGACCTGGTGGTGCCGTCGACCTATTTCGTCGACAAAATGCGCAAAGAGGGCATGATCCAGAAGATCGACAAAACGAAGCTAACCCATTTTTCAAACCTCGATCCTGAGATGCTGAACAAACCGTTCGACCCCAACAACGACTACTCCATTCCCTACATCTGGGGTGCGACGGCAATTGGCGTCAACAGCGACGCCGTCGATCCAAAAACGGTTTCCTCGTGGGCCGACCTGTGGAAGCCGGAATATAAAAGCAGCCTGCTGTTAACCGACGATGCGCGCGAAGTGTTCCAGATCGCGCTGCGTAAACTCGGCTATTCCGGCAACACCACCGATCCGAAAGAGATCGAAGCGGCGTATAACGAACTGAAAAAGCTGATGCCAAACGTGGCGGCGTTCAACTCCGATAACCCGGCTAACCCGTATATGGAAGGTGAAGTGAACCTGGGGATGGTCTGGAACGGCTCGGCGTTCGTTGCGCGTCAGGCCGGGACACCGCTGGAGGTGGTCTGGCCGAAAGAAGGCGGGATCTTCTGGATGGACAGCCTCTCAATTCCGGCTAATGCGAAAAACGTGGATGGCGCCCTGAAGCTGATTAACTTCCTGCTGCGCCCGGACGTGGCAAAACAGGTGGCGGAAACCATCGGCTATCCGACGCCGAACCTGGCCGCGCGGAAGCTGCTAAGCCCTGAAGTGGCGAATGATAAATCGCTTTATCCGGACGCTGAAACCATCAGCAAAGGGGAATGGCAGAACGACGTCGGTGACGCGAGCCGCCTTTATGAAGAATATTATCAGAAGCTGAAAGCCGGTCGTTAATGCACAACGGGCGACGCAAGGTCGCCCGTTACTCTTACAGCCCCTTCAGGAGTTTATCCACAAAGGCCGGCACCACCTCGCTTGCCAGACCGTAATGCTTCTCTTCAAACTCGCTTCCGACCTGGCTTGGCTCCAGATTGAGCTCCACCGTATGGGCACCTTGCAGCCGCGCTTCGTGCACAAATCCCGCCGCCGGATAGACATGGCCTGAGGTACCAATGGCGATAAAGACGTCCGCCATGGCCAGGGCACTGTAGATTTCATCCATTCCCAGCGGCATTTCGCCAAACCAGACCACGTGCGGACGCAGACGCGAAGGAAACTGGCAGCAGTGGCAGCGGTCTTCTTCCAGCACGTCCTCTTTCCAGTCCAGCACCTGACCGCTCCATGCGCACCGCACCTTGAGCAGTTCGCCGTGCATATGAATGACGTTGCGGTTACCGGCTCTTTCGTGAAGATTGTCGATGTTTTGCGTCACCAGCAGAAAACGATCTCCCAGCGCCTCCTCCAGCTTTGCCAGCGCCAGGTGCGCCGCGTTTGGCGCAATCTCCGGCTGCTGAAGCTGGCGACGGCGGGCGTTGTAGAACGCCTGAACCAGCGCCGGATCGCGGGCGAAACCTTCCGGCGTCGCCACATCTTCAACTCGGTGTTCTTCCCACAGCCCGTCCGCCGCGCGGAAGGTCTGAATACCGGACTCGGCGGAGATCCCCGCCCCGGTCAACACCACCACTCTGGGTTTATCCATCGCTTCTGGCATCATCCTGTCTCTGAAAAAGATCCGCTGACGCAGGCGTTCACGTAAGCGGCGTTTATTTTTGCGAAAACGGCTGAGTCGACCCTGGCGACGCGACAGCATAGTAACCTCGTAAACTAATCGGTGAGATGAAGGAATGCGGCTCCGCGCATGCCTCCTGCGTCCCCGTGTCGCGCACGCTCAATGCGCGGCACGCGGGCGACCGGCAATAAATGTCGGGGCAGACGCCCGGACAACTGTTCCGTAATCGCAGTGAAGTTTGACAGCCCACCCCCAATCACCAGCAGATCCGGGTCGACGATGGTCAGGATGTTGCCCAGACACACCGCCAGCAGGTCGAGATAGCGTTCAACGTGCTCTCGCGCCTGCGCATCCCCTTGTTGCCACAAGGTAATGATTTGGGGGGCCTCAAGTTTCTGATGATAGAAGTGTTCATACAGCCATGCAAACCCCCGTCCCGACAGATAGTTTTCAATGCAGCCGTGCTGACCACAGCCGCAGCGGGTAAGCGGGAAATCGCGCCCGACCACGTCCAGCGCGTCCACCGGCAGACGAATGTGGCCAAATTCGCCGGTGATGTAGCTGCGTCCGGTAATGGGCTTGCCGTTAATGACAATCCCGCCGCCGACGCCCGTCCCGAGGATCAGCCCCATCACCAGCGGATAGCGACGAAACTCGTCGTCCCAGGCTTCGGAAAGGGCAAAGCAGTTGGCATCGTTGTCTAAGCGCACGTCGCGTTCAATGAGGGCTGAGAGATCGGCGCGCAGCAGCTTGCCGCTGGCAGCGGGAACGTTGGCGGCATACAGCGTGCCGTCGTCGGTTTCGGGCATACCCGGAATTCCAATGCCGACGCTGCCCTTGACGCCAAACCGCTCATCCGCCTGCGCTACCAGCGCGGCGATAGCGGTTAAAAATTCATCGTAGCTTTCACGCGGCGTGGGCACGCGCGTTTCCCACTGGAGTGTGAGATCGTTATCAAACACGCCGAGCGCAATCTTGGTGCCGCCAATATCAAATCCGTAATACATGATGCATTCCTCTGCTTGATTCAGCGGCCCAAAGACCGCTAAACCATGACGAAATTACTGGCCACTTAATACCCTCGCCGGATCGATACGGCTTGCGCGACGCGCCGGATACCAGCTTGCCAGCAGACTCAGTAAAAGTGCTGTAACCAGCACATAAATAACGTCCAGCCAGTGCAGTTCAGACGGCAGGAAGTCAATAAAATAGATATCGCCGGACAGGAACTGATGGCCGATAAGCGTTTCAATCCCGTTGATAATCGGCGTCAGCTGAAGGGACACCACCACGCCGATGACCACGCCGCAGAGGCTGCCAAACAGCCCCGCCAGCAAACCGTACCAGACGAAAATGGCGCGAATAAGACCGTCTTTTGCCCCTAAGGTACGCAGCACGGCGATGTCGCCGCTCTTATCCTTAACGGCCATAACCAGCGTCGAGACGATATTAAAGCACGCCACCCCAATCACCAGCACCATCGCCAGATACATAATCGCGCGGATCATCTGGATATCGCGGTACATATAGCCGTAAGTGCCTATCCAGCTTTTGATGTAGACGTAGCTATTGGTCACGCTGCCGGCATCACGCACCAGCTTATTGGCGTTGAAAACGTCGTTAACCTTAATGGCTATCCCCGTCACGCTGTCGCTCATGTCCAGGTACTGACGGGCATCTTCCAGCGGCACCATGGCGAAGCTATGGTCGAGCTGGCCGCTTAGCTGCAAAATACCGGTCACGTGCAGACGCACGCGTTTAGGCTGCTGCAATTTGTGGTCGGCGCTGGCGTTCGGGATCATGATCGATACCCAGTCGCCCTGCTTCACCTTCAGCGCGTCGGCAACGCCTTTACCCATGATGATCTGCTGCTCGCCGGCCTTAAAGTTTGCCCATGCGCCATTTTGCACGTAGCGCGGCAGCGCGCTCAGACGCGCTTCCTGACGAGGATTTACCCCTTTCACCTGGATGGCGCGCAGGTTTACCCCGCTCTCCACCAGCCCGGTAAAGTTGATGTAAGGTGCAGCCGCCGCGATGCCCGGCACTTTTTCCACTTTGTTCAGGGCATCCTGCCAGTTGGACCACGGCTGGTTTACCGGCTCGATTTCACCGTGAGGAACAACGGCCAGAATGCGGTTATTCAGTTCACGCTCAAAGCCATTCATGGCGCTTAAGCCGACGATCAGCACCGCCACGCCCAGGGCAATACCGATGGTAGAGATGACGGAGATAAGGGATACCATCCCGCTCCGGCGACGACCGCGGCTAAAGCGTAACCCGATGAGTAACGATAACGGTGAAGCCATTACTCCGCTCCCATCAGCGTCAGTTCTGCGTTCAGATGACCGTCGCGCATTTCCAGCTGACGGCCCATCCGCTTAGCCAGCTGCAAATCGTGGGTCACCACCAGAAACGCGGTACCCTGCGCGGCGTTCAGTTCGCCGAGAAGCTGGAAAATGCTGTCTGCGTTACGCGCATCGAGGTTACCTGTCGGTTCATCCGCCAGCACCAGGCGCGGGTTGTTGACCAGCGCGCGGGCGATCGCCACACGCTGACGCTCACCGCCGGAAAGCTCGGACGGACGGTGATTACCGCGATGTCCCAGCCCTACCGCGTTTAGCATGTCGCTGGCGCGGGCATTAATTTCCGCCGGTTTCTTTTTACCAATCAGCAGCGGCATCGCCACGTTTTCCAGCGCCGTGAAGTCCGGCAGCAGATGGTGGAACTGATAGATAAAGCCCAGCTCGCGGTTACGCAGCTCGGCTTTCGCCGTTGACGACATTTTACTCAGCGGCTGTCCGGAGAAGATCACATCACCTTCGGTTGGGGTGTCCAGCCCGCCCAGCAGGTGCAGCAGCGTACTTTTGCCGGAGCCGGAGCTGCCGACAATCGCCATCATCTCGCCTTCACCCACGCTAAAGCTCACATTGTGCAGCACGTCGGTCTGCACAGCGCCTTCCTGATAGCGTTTGGACAGGTTGTCGCACTGCAACAGGATCTTATTCATAACGTAAAGCCTCAGCGGGTTGAGTGGCGGCAGCCCGCCAGGAAGGATAAAGCGTAGAAAGCAGCGCAATGGCCATCGCGGCCAGCGCAATACCGACCACCTGTAGCGGCTCGATAGCCACCGGCAGCGCCGCGCCATCGAGCAGCGCGCCGATGATCGGCATCAGATTGTTGAGCTGGCTGGCGAGCAGCGCGCCCAGCGCCGCCCCGAGCAGCGCACCGATAATGCCGGCGCTGGCGCCCTGAACCATAAATACCGCCATGATCTGGCGCGGGGTCAGGCCCTGGGTTTGCAAAATGGCGACTTCGCCCTGCTTCTCCATCACCATCAGCCCCAGCGAGGTGATGATGTTAAACGCGGCAACGGCCACGATCAGGCTTAACAGCAGCCCCATCATGTTTTTCTCCATGCGCACGGCCTGGAACAGCTCGCCTTTACGGTCGCGCCAGTCCTGCCATTTCGTCCCTTCCGGTAACGCCTGCTGGCTGAGGGTGTCTACCTTCAGCGGCGCGTCAAGCCACAGACGCCAGCCGGTAATATTGCCCGCCGGGTAGCGCATCAGACGCGAGGCGTCCTGAATGTTCACCAGCATCTGGTAACCATCGACTTCGCTGTTCGCCGCAAACGTGCCAATCACGTTGAACAGGCGCTGGCTTGGCAGACGCCCCATCGGCGTAAACTGGCTGGCTGAGGGCACCATCACGCGCAGCCGATCGCCACGGTTAACGCCAAGCTGCCCGGCCAGCTGCTCGCCGAGGATGACGTTATATTTACCCGGTTCGAGGTCGGTTTGCTTCACGTTAACCAGAAACGGCGTCAGCGGATCTTTTTGTGCCGGATCGATACCGAGCATCACCCCGACCGCCACGCTGCGGGCGCTTTGCAGCACCACATCGCCCGTTGTAAGGGGCGCAACGCGGGTGACACCCTGTAACTTCACCGCGCTTTCCGGCAGCTGTTGCGGGTTAACGGAACCCTGAGTGGAAGAGAGAACGGCCTGCGGCATCAGCCCCAGGATATTGTTTTGCAGCTCGCGCTCGAAGCCATTCATGACGGAAAGCACCGTCACCAGTGCCATCACGCCAAGCGTAATGCCAATAGTCGAAAGCCAGGAGACAAAGCGACCGAAGCGGTCCGCGGCGCGCCCACGCATGTAACGTAAGCCTATGAAGAGTGCGACAGGTTGATACATGAAATCCGTCTGTTTGCTGATAGCAGACCCACGAGTATATAAGCGAATCCGTTAAGCGTAAATGACTGAAACCGTAAGATTCGGTAATCATTTTTCCGAAAAATTCAGATAAATCATCATGCTACTGACCGAACTTCCGCCAGACAGCCTCCACCTTTTCCGAAAATCGTCCTGATACAGACTGTTACCCGTTACATCAGGGCTTCATTTTACAACAATCGGCGTTTCGTTTATGGCAACAAGGTCGTCACGCACCATGAAACAAAAAGCATTATGGATTAACCAGATAAAAGGCCTGTGCATCTGCCTGGTGGTAATTTACCACTCGGTGATCACCTTTTATCCTCACCTGGACGGGCTACAGCATCCGCTATCAGGCCTTCTCGCCAAATGCTGGGTCTACTTTAACCTTTACCTCGCCCCGTTCCGTATGCCGGTATTTTTCTTCATCTCCGGCTACTTGATCCGCCGATACATTGACGAGGTGAACTGGCGCACCAGTCTCGACAAGCGCATCTGGAGCATCGTCTGGGTGCTGGCGCTGTGGGGCGTACTGCAATGGCAGGCGCTGACCCATCTGAACGCCTGGCTCGCCCCCGAGCGTGAACTGGCAACCTCATCCAATGCGGCCTACGCCGATTCCGTTTCAGGGTTTGTGCTGGGAATGCTCACGGCCAGCACCAGCCTGTGGTATTTGTACGCGTTAGTGGTCTACTTCACGCTCTGTAAACTGCTGAGCCGCTGGAAACTGTCGATGCTGGGGATTCTGGCGCTGGCAAGCGTCGCCATTAATTTCCTGCCGCTGCCGTGGTGGGGAATGAACAGCGTCGTCCGCAATATGATCTACTACAGCCTCGGCGCATGGTACGGCGCGCAGCTGATGGCGTGGATGAAAGGGTTGAATCTGCGCCGCAGCTGGCTGGCACTCGTTGCCTCTGCCGCGCTGTCCGTGGTGCTGTGGTTCGCTAACGTCCCTCTGCCGCTCTCTCTGCTGTCGATCGTGGTCATCATGAAACTTTTCTACAGCATTGAGCAGCGTTATGCCGTTCACCCCAATAATCTGCTGAACGTCATCGGGTCGAACACTATCGCGATTTACACCACCCACCGCATTTTAATTGAGGCGTTTAGCCTGATCCTGATTGGCGAAATGAATGCGGCGTACTGGCCGGTCTGGGCTGAACTTGCGCTGATTCTGGTCTATCCGTTTATCAGCCTGCTCGTCTGCACGCTGGTCGGGCTGGGGGCTCGTAAGCTCTCCACCGCCCTCTTTGGCGATTTTTTCTTCTCCCCACCCGCGCGTGTTTCACCCGTGCCCGCTACCCGCTAACCTGCCCCGCCCCCATCCGGGGGCTCTTTTCCTCTTGTGCGGTTACGATTTGCTAATGCAAAACGATCGAGGATAATAAAGACATTGCGTATCAGTGATATGCCCCAATACTGTTGGTATATCCCCAAGAGACTCTGACATAGCCATGCCTGAACACTATCGTTATTCCCTGCCTGTTAAACCAGGCGATCAACGCCAGCTCGGCGAACTGACGGGCGCGGCCTGCGCGACGCTGGTGGCGGAAATTGCCGAGCGGCATCCTGGGCCGGTGGTGCTGGTTGCCCCGGACATGCAAAACGCTCTGCGCCTGCACGATGAGATCCGCCAGTTCACCGACAGCCTGGTCTTCAGCCTGGCCGACTGGGAAACGCTTCCTTACGACAGTTTCTCTCCGCACCAGGAGATTATCTCCTCGCGCCTGTCGACGCTGTACCAGCTTCCCACCATGCAGCGCGGCGTGCTGATTGTGCCGGTGAATACCCTGATGCAGCGCGTTTGCCCGCACAGCTACCTGCACGGCCACGCGCTGGTGATGAAAAAAGGCCAGCGCCTGTCGCGCGATGCCCTGCGCGTGCAGCTGGACGGCGCTGGCTATCGTCATGTCGACCAGGTGATGGAGCACGGTGAGTACGCGACGCGCGGCGCGCTGCTGGATCTCTATCCGATGGGCAGCGATCAGCCGTATCGTCTGGATTTCTTCGACGACGAGATCGACAGCCTTCGCGTGTTCGACGCCGACACTCAGCGCACGCTGGAAGAGGTGGAATCCATTAACCTGCTGCCCGCCCATGAGTTCCCGACGGATAAAACCGCCATCGAACTGTTCCGCAGCCAGTGGCGCGACAGGTTCGACGTGAAGCGCGATGCTGAACATATTTATCAGCAGGTCAGCAAGGGCACCCTGCCAGCCGGGATCGAATACTGGCAGCCGCTGTTCTTTAACGAGCCGCTGCCGGCGCTGTTCAGCTACTTCCCGGCAAACACGCTGATTGTGAATACCGGCGATATCGACGCCAGCGCCAGCCGCTTTGAAAGCGAGACGCGCGCCCGCTTTGAAAACCGGGGCGTGGACCCGATGCGTCCGCTGCTGCCGCCGGAAATGCTGTGGCTGCGTACCGATGAGCTCAACGCCGAGCTGAAACGCTGGCCGCGCATGCAGCTCAAAACCGACTCGCTTGCCGATAAGGCGGCGAACACCAATCTCGCGTTCCGGACGCTGCCCGATCTGGCCGTCCAGGCGCAGCAGAAATCCCCGCTGGATAATCTGCGCAAGTTTCTTGAGTCCTTTACCGGACCGGTGGTGTTTTCCGTTGAGAGCGAAGGTCGCCGTGAAGCGCTGGGTGAACTGCTGGGACGGATTAAGGTCGCACCAAAACGCATTCTGCGGCTGAGCGAGGCGACCGGTAACGGACGTTATCTGATGATCGGCGCCGCCGAGCACGGATTCATTGATACGCTCAATAACCTGGCATTGATTTGTGAAAGCGATCTGCTGGGCGAACGCGTGGCGCGCCGTCGTCAGGACAGCCGTCGCACCATCAACCCGGACACCTTGATCCGCAACCTGGCCGAGCTGCATCCCGGTCAGCCGATCGTGCACCTGGAACACGGTGTGGGTCGCTATCAGGGTATGACCACCCTCGAAGCCGGTGGCATCAAAGGTGAATACCTGATGCTGACCTACGCCAACGACGCCAAACTGTACGTGCCGGTGTCGTCTCTGCACCTGATCAGCCGCTACGCGGGCGGTGCCGAAGATAACGCGCCGCTGCATAAGCTGGGTGGCGACGCCTGGTCACGCGCGCGGCAGAAAGCGGCGGAAAAAGTACGCGACGTGGCCGCCGAGCTGCTGGACATTTACGCCCAGCGTGCGGCCAAAGAGGGCTATGCGTTTAAGCATGATAAAGAGCAATACCAGCTGTTCTGCGACAGCTTCCCGTTTGAAACTACGCCGGATCAGGCTCAGGCTATCAACGCGGTGCTGAGCGACATGTGCCAGCCGCTGGCGATGGACCGTTTAGTTTGCGGCGACGTGGGCTTCGGTAAAACCGAGGTGGCGATGCGCGCCGCTTTCCTGGCGGTTGAGAACAATAAGCAGGTGGCGGTGCTGGTGCCGACCACCCTTCTTGCCCAGCAGCACTTCGACAACTTCCGCGACCGCTTCGCCAACTGGCCGGTGCGTATCGAAATGTTGTCCCGCTTCCGCAGCGCCAAAGAACAGACGCAGATCCTGGAGCAGGCAACCGAAGGCAAAATTGATATCCTGATCGGTACCCACAAGCTGCTGCAAAGCGACGTGAAGTGGAAAGATCTGGGCCTGTTGATTGTCGACGAAGAGCACCGCTTTGGGGTGCGCCATAAAGAGCGCATCAAAGCGATGCGCGCCGACGTTGACATCCTGACCCTGACCGCAACGCCGATCCCGCGCACCCTGAACATGGCGATGAGCGGCATGCGCGATCTGTCGATTATTGCCACCCCGCCGGCGCGCCGTCTGGCAGTGAAAACCTTCGTGCGCGAGTATGACAATCTGGTGGTGCGCGAGGCGATCCTGCGCGAAGTGCTGCGCGGCGGCCAGGTTTACTATCTTTACAATGACGTCGAAAATATCCAGAAAGCCGCCGACAGGCTGGCAGAGCTGGTGCCGGAAGCGCGCATCGCCATCGGTCACGGCCAGATGCGCGAGCGCGAGCTGGAGCGGGTGATGAACGACTTCCACCACCAGCGCTTCAACGTGCTGGTGTGTACCACCATCATTGAAACCGGGATCGACATTCCGACGGCAAACACGATCATCATCGAGCGCGCGGATCACTTCGGTCTGGCCCAGCTGCACCAGCTGCGCGGCCGCGTCGGGCGTTCGCACCATCAGGCCTACGCGTGGCTGCTGACGCCGCATCCGAAGGCGATGACCACCGACGCGCAAAAGCGTCTTGAAGCCATCGCCTCGCTGGAAGATCTGGGTGCGGGCTTTGCGCTGGCGACGCACGACCTGGAGATCCGCGGCGCCGGTGAGCTGCTGGGTGAAGACCAGAGCGGCTCCATGGAAACCATCGGTTTCTCGCTGTATATGGAGCTTCTGGAAAATGCCGTCGACGCGCTTAAAGCCGGACGTGAACCGTCTCTGGAAGATCTCACCAGCCAGCAGACCGAAGTGGAGCTGCGCATGCCTTCCCTGCTGCCGGACGACTTTATCCCAGACGTCAACACGCGACTGTCGTTCTACAAGCGCATTGCCAGCGCGAAAAGCGAAGGCGAGCTCGAGGAGATCAAGGTCGAGCTGATTGACCGTTTCGGCATTCTGCCGGACGCGGCGCGCAACCTGCTGGATATCGCCCGGCTGCGTCAGCAGGCGCAGAAGCTGGGGATCCGCAAGCTCGAAGGCAACGAGAAAGGCGGCATGATTGAATTTGCCGAGAAGAACCACGTCGACCCGATGTGGCTGATTGGCCTGCTGCAAAAACAGCCGCAGCATTTCCGTCTTGATGGCCCGACGCGTCTGAAATTCACCCAGGATCTGACAGAGCGTAAAACACGCATGGACTGGGTGCGTAACTTTATGCGCCAGCTGGAAGAGAACGCTATCGCTTAAATGATTGCCCCCGCCAGCGTTCGGCTGGTGGGGGACAATTTACAAACTCTTTGCACTTCGCCCAATCTTCCCGACTATACATTCGCCATACTTATCATTAACGCCTTACAAAACAATAACCTTATCATTTGTATGGATTATGATAATGATGACCTCTTCGCGTTTTACCCGCTGGATCACGCTGTTTGCGCTGGCCGCAGCCGTTGCCGTTGCGCTGCCCGCGCGCGCTAATACCTGGCCTCTTCCGCCTGCCGGCAGCAACGTCGTGGGCCAGAACCGCTTCCATGTCGTTGAAAATGATGGCGGCTCGCTGGAAGCGATTGCCAAAAAATATAATGTCGGGTTCCTGGCGCTGTTGCAGGCCAACCCGGGCGTTGACCCCTATGTGCCCCGGGCCGGCAGCGTGCTGACGATTCCACTGCAAACCATTCTCCCGGACGCGCCGCGTCAGGGCATTGTGATTAATCTCGCCGAGCTGCGTCTGTATTACTACCCGCCGGGCAAGAATAAAGTCACCGTCTACCCTATCGGTATCGGCCAGCTGGGGGGCGATACGCTTACCCCGACCATGGTCACCACCGTCTCTGATAAGCGCGCCAATCCTACCTGGACGCCGACGGCAAACATTCGCGCCCGCTATAAAGCGCAAGGCATCGATCTGCCCGCTGTGGTTCCCGCTGGCCCGGACAACCCGATGGGGCACCACGCGATCCGCCTGGCGGCCTACGGTGGGGTTTATCTTCTGCATGGCACGAATGCGGATTTCGGGATCGGGATGCGCGTCAGCTCCGGCTGTATTCGTCTGCGCGATGACGACATCAAGACGCTGTACAACGTGATTACCCCTGGCACGAAAGTGAATATCATCAACACGCCGATTAAGGTGTCTGAAGAGCCGGGTGGCGTCCGTCTGGTTGAGATCCACCAGCCGCTGTCGAAAAACATCAATGACGATCCGCAGACGCTGCCTATCAATCTGAATGCGGCTATGGTGAGCTTTAAAACAAACGCCAACACCGACGGCGCGGTGATGGAGCGGGCGATGGAAGCGCGCTCGGGAATGCCGACCAACGTCACGCGGCATCATGAGGTTGCTCAACAGTCGATGTAAATCAGTCATAACGACAAACGCCCTGCATAAGCAGGGCGTTTTTTAGTGCAGTGGCATAACGGAGGGTTGCGTTACGCTTATTTGTAGATAACTGCGGTACCGTGCAGGGTGTTAGGACCGGTCACAGAGGTGATGCGGAATGATTTCGCACCCATTTCGTCAGCTTTTTGCGCCAGCTGATCTTCCAGAGAGCCCAGGTTAGTTCCGGCGGTGGCAGAGATGGTACCGACTTTCTGCTGGTCTGCTGGAGTAGACTGAACTTCAACAGCAGCGAAGCTTGCGAAAGAGAGTGAACTCAGAACGGCGGCAGCGATGAGGGTTTTAACGTTTTTCATAATTTTTTACCTTTAGCAGATGATGGTGTGGTCGTTAGTTATTTAATTAACGATCGATAGGTAAATGATAGATGTGATCCAGGTCACACGTCAACCCATTTTTATAATGACCATTAAATTAATTTGTTTTTCCTTATATTTCATAAAGATAAATTAAAATTATTTTTCAGAAATCACTGCTGGTCGTAGCAGGCATTTATTTTTATAATGATTATTCAACAAATCAACAGAGGACCAACGGCATATGACAACCGACGTCACGAGTTGCGCAAAGAAAAGCCGTGGCCGACCAAAAGTGTTCGACAGGGATGCGGCGCTCGATAAGGCCATGACGCTCTTCTGGCAGCATGGGTATGAAGCCACGTCGCTTTCCGATCTGGTGGAAGCAACCGGCGCGAAAGCCCCTACCCTCTATGCAGAGTTCACCAACAAAGAAGGCTTATTCCGGGCCGTTCTGGACAGATACATCTCGCGCTTCGCGGCAAAACATGAAGCGCAACTGTTCTGTGAAGATAAAACCGTTGAGCAGGCATTGCGGGATTATTTCTGCGCGGTTGCAACCTGCTTCACCAGTAAAGACACGCCCGCGGGCTGTTTTATGATCAACACCTCCGCCACCCTCGCCGCATCGTCTAAGGAGATAGCCAACACGGTTAAATCACGTCATGCGATGCAGGAGGAAACGCTCAGTACGTTTCTGGCTCAGCGCCAGCAGCGCGGCGAAATTCCGGCGCACTGCCGTCCGCAGGAGCTGGCCCAGTATCTGAGCTGTATTTTGCAGGGGATGTCAATCAGCGCCCGTGAAGGCGCGACGCTGGAAAAGTTGCAGGGTATTACGCAAACAACGCTGCGCCTGTGGCCAGAACTGCTTAAGCTCTGAAGCAAAAAAAAGCTCCTCAGCCTGAGCGCATGAGGAGCTAAGTTCAGAGAACATCTTTTTTACGCTTTGTTATTCAGTATCAGCTGACCATTACCGTCGAGCGGGATTTGCGTGCCAGGATCTTTATCCATGCGGATTTTCCCCTGCTGGTCGCCAATTTTGTAGGTTACGTCGTAACCCAACATTTTTTCAGACTTGTCATACACGGTTTTACAGCGCTGCTGCGTTGTGGTGTAGGTGTCGTTTTCCTGCATCGCGCCCTGCACCTGGTTACCGGCATAACCGCCACCCAGCGCACCGACCACCGTCGCGACATCCTTACCACGGCCACCGCCAAACTGATGACCAATCACCCCACCGGCAACCGCACCCAGCACGGAACCCGCAATACGGTTTTCGTCCTGAACCGGACGACGATGGGTGACAGAAACATTACGGCACTCCTGACGAGGCGTCTTGACCGTCTCTTTAATCGGTGTAGCGGAAACCACCTGCGCATACTGCGGGCCACGATCAAGTACGTTCAGACTGGCAACGGCAGCCACACCCAGCGCAGCTGCGACGCCAATCCCTATACCCGCCAACATTGATTTATTCACGGGACTTCCTCCTTTGTTGCAATTGGTAGCAATTTTGCAGCGCGCTAGGCGCTTCGCCAATAAGACAAAGGATCAAAAAATGGGGCATTGGCCTGGCATAAGGCGTGTTTAGGAGAACTCTTAAGCGTCAGGAGCGGGATGAACAGCATGATGTGCTAAAAATTCCCTCCGGCGGGCCCGGAGGGAGAGAGCAATTAGTGCAGCTTCAGGCGTGGGCGGATCACGCGGTTGATACGGCCGACCAGCATCATTAAGCCGGTTTTGAAGTAGCCGTGCAGCGCAATCTGGTGCATACGGTACAGAGAGATGTACACGAAGCGGGCGATACGCCCTTCAACCATCATGGAGCCGCGCATCAGGTTACCCATCAGGCTGCCTACGGTGGAGAAGTTGGAGAGCGACACCAGAGAGCCATGGTCTTTGTAGACATAGGCTTTCATCGGTTTGCCTTTCGCCTGCGCCAGGATGTTGTGCAGCACGAGGCTTGCCATCTGGTGTGCTGCCTGAGCGCGAGGAGGCACAAACCCGCCTTCCGGACGCGCGCAGGAGGCACAGTCACCGATGGCGAAGATGTCCGGATCGCGCGTGGTTTGCAGCGTCGGCTCGGTCACCAGCTGGTTAATGCGGTTCGTCTCCAGCCCACCGATATCCTTCATGAAATCAGGCGCTTTGATACCAGCGGCCCAGACCATCAGGTCGGCCTGGATGTACTCGCCGTCTTTGGTATGCAGACCGCCCTCATCCGCGCTGGTCACCATGGTCTGGGTCAGTACGCGCACGCCCAGCTTGGTCAGCTCGTTATGGGCAGCGCCGGAGATACGCGGCGGCAGCGCCGGCAGAATGCGTTCACCTGCTTCCACCAGCGTCACGTTCAGCGCTTCGTTAGTCAGCCCCTTGTAGCCGTAGCTGTGCAGCTGCTTAACCGCATTGTGCAACTCCGCCGATAACTCCACGCCCGTTGCCCCGCCGCCCACGATAGCAATGTTAACCTTGCCGTTGGCCCCCATGTTATTGGTGTACTTCAGGAACAGGTTAAGCATTTCCTGATGGAAACGACGCGCCTGATGCGGGTTATCCAGGAAGATGCAGTGCTCTTTCACGCCTGGCGTGTTGAAGTCATTGGACGTACTGCCCAGCGCCATCACCAGCGTGTCATAGGCCAGCTTGCGCTCAGGGACCAGCAGCTCGCCTTTGTCATCCCGCAGCTCGGCCAGCGTGATGGTTTTATTTTCACGGTTGATATCCACCACGGAGCCCAGCTGGAACTGGAAATGGTGGTTACGCGCATGCGCCAGATAGCTCAGCGCATCCACGCCCTCATCCAGCGACCCGGTCGCCACTTCGTGCAGGAGCGGCTTCCACAGGTGGCTGTGGTTACGATCCACCAGCGTAATTTTGGCTTTCTTACCGCGCCCCAGCTTCTTACCCAGCTGTGTCGCCAGCTCCAGTCCGCCAGCACCACCGCCGACAATCACTATCTTTTTCAATGGCGTAGTCAACGTGACCCCCTCAAATTATTAACCAATTGTTAATTAAAAGTTATATAAATAACCCTTAATTAACAACAGGTTACTGCGCTGAAACCATTCAGATTCATTGAGAATAGCACGTCAGGCGCATTGGTCATACCAAAATTGATATGTATCAAGTTTTGATGGTTTAAAAGTAGACAATTCCGACAAAAAAGAGGCCCGGCACGCTTTCGCGTACCGGGCCTCTATCAGGTTCAGGGAGATCAGCCCAGCGTTTTGAAGGCTTTAATACGCTGCAAATGCGGCGAGATGTTTTTGAACTTATGGGTCTGCTCTTCGTCCCAGACAATTTCGTAGTAATGATGCAGAAGCTCGGCGGCGCGGGAGCTGTTCAGCGCTTCATCGTTGCGAGAAAGGATAACCAGACAGCGATCGCGGTTCTTTTCACGGAAATTGCTCACGCATTTAGTTGCGATATCGGCGTACTCTTCCGGACGGTCAATCTTGCCTTCCATGTTCTCGTTCGGGAACAGGTTAGGATTGAAAATGACCTGGCGCATATCGCACAAAAAACCGATGCGCTCTGCCCAGTATCCCCCCAACCCTACGCCGCAAATCAGCGGGCGATCGTCGATATTAAGCTGCAACATTTTATCCACTTCTTTCAGCAGATGCTGCATGTCATGCTTCGGATGACGCGTGCTGTAGCTAATCAGCCGAACATCCGGATCGATAAACTGCAATTGCAGCACTTTCTCATGATTACCAGGACTGTTTGAGTCAAAACCGTGTAAATAGATGATCATCGTCTCACCACGCTACGCCTTTCGGGATGAATTAAAGGGCTGCTTTATGTGCCTGCCAGCGCTCGTTCAGGGCTTCGAGCCGGGCGTTTACCGCTTTCCAGCGCGCCGAGTCCATCAGCTCCTGACGACTAAATGAACCTTTATGATACAATTGTGTAACACGCTCAGCATTGATCGGCGACAGGTTATCCAGCACGCTCACCGCACCTTTACGATTATTGCAGACGAGGATCATATCGCAACCCGCATCCAGAGAAGCCTGTCCACGTTCAGCATAGCTGCCCATGATCGCCGCTCCTTCCATGGATAAATCGTCGGAGAAAATCACGCCGTTGAAGCCTAACTCCTGACGCAGCACGGTTTTCAGCCAGTGCGGAGAGCCGCTGGCCGGGCGCGGATCGACATCACTGTAGATGACGTGCGCAGGCATGATCGCATCCAGCTTGTTATCGGTAATCAGCGAGCGGAAAACAGACATATCTTTAGCGCGAATTTCTGCTTCCGGGCGCGGATCGCGCGGCGTTTCCTTATGGGAATCCGCCGTCACCGCCCCGTGGCCCGGGAAGTGTTTGCCGGTGGTTTTCATGCCCGCGTCATGCATTCCGTCTATGAAGCGCGTCGCCATTGCCAGCGCGATACGCGGATCGTCATGATACGAACGCTCACCAATTGCCGCGCTAATGTGGCCCACGTCCAGCACCGGAGCGAAGCTGATGTCGATATCCATGGCGATCATCTCGCTGGCCATCAGCCAGCCAGCGTCCTGCGCCAGTTGACCGCCCTCTTCGGTTCCCAGCAGCGCTGCGAAAGATTGCGCGGCAGGTAAACGGGTAAACCCTTCCCGGAAACGCTGTACGCGGCCACCTTCCTGATCTACCGCGACCACCAGGTGGTTGCGCGAAGCCGCGCGGATCTGGCGTACCAGCTCACGCAGCTGCGCCGGATCGTGATAATTGCGGGTGAAAAGAATCAGCCCCCCTACCAGCGGGTGCGCCAGGATTTCGCGCTCTTCCGCATCCAGCTCAAACCCCTCAACATCCAACATTACTGGACCCACACCAACCTCTCTTATCCTTTCGTTTGTAACTGGCGCCAGGCATCATCTGCCAGCGCAATAAATTGTTCGTCATCTGTTTGATGAAAGCGCATTTCAAACCAGCCCGCCATGAGCATGATTACCCACGGCCGCCAGCGCGCAACCTGCCGCGCAAGGGCGAGCGCATTCATGTTGGCGTTTCGGGCATAAGCGGCTATCAGCTGCCCGCGCGAGGCCTCGTCGGGCATCCAGACCGCGGCAAGTTCGAGCGCCACGTCACCGTCCCCGGCATATTCCCAGTCGATAAGTTTCTCGCCTGCCGCCGTATGAACGATATTCCCCGCGTGGACGTCCATATGCAGCGGTGCCAGGCGTAACGCCTGCGGCTCTCCTGCTTTACGCAGCCGCTTCAGCTGCGCCAGCCAGAATGGTGTGCGTCGTCCCGGCGCGGCCTGCTGCCAGTAGCGTTCCAGCAAGGGGAGCAACGTTACCCGCCAGCCCAGACGCGGCTGACGATGCAGATGATACAGCATGGCTGCCAGCGTCGGGGGATCGGGTAGCTCGTGTTTGATCTCACCCGCAATAAACGTCACCGCCATCCAGTCCCTGATAAAGAGATGGGGCTGCGGCGCAAGGTCGGCGGGCAGGCGCTTCAGGGCGCGGAACTGACGACGAAAATGGGAGGCAGGCGCGGCGGCATCGTGATGCTGGCGTAAAACCAGCCGATGATCACCATGCTCAATAATGCAACTCGCGCCGCCAAGCCCGACGGGGGCTTGCGGCGCGATAACACGGTACTGAGGGAAATA
Organism: Enterobacter cloacae complex sp. I2; assembly: GCF_014896205.1. Taxonomy (NCBI): domain Bacteria; kingdom Pseudomonadati; phylum Pseudomonadota; class Gammaproteobacteria; order Enterobacterales; family Enterobacteriaceae; genus Enterobacter; species Enterobacter cloacae complex sp. I2. The sequence continues at coordinate 172,836 of NZ_JADBRA010000003.1, read as the reverse complement.
GCGCGTTAGGACATCATGACGCGTGCGCTTATTGTTGCGTAACGGCACCTTTACCTGACCAGATAATTTCGCCGGTCTGAACCAGCATTAACTGCATCTGCAACGACGGCGTATTCACGTTACCCGTCGCGTTAGAATAAAGGACATACTGCGCGCCAACGTTGCGGGCAATACCAATGGCTTTACTGCGCGAACCCAGGCTGTCCTGAGGCGACAGACCAAGCTGTTGCTTAGCGACCGCGAGCTGCTGGGCTGAGACCAGCGTAAATTTACCGTTGTTCGCCAGCGCATTGCGCAGCGTTTCCGTTGCTTCGCCCGCATTCAGGGAACCATTCGTACGGTTGTTCACGCTGTCCACCAGCAGCACGCTGCCGGGCGTAACGCCCTGTGCCTGCAACATTTTGCCCACCATCGGCTGCATCGCGCCGTTCCAGTCATAGTGGCGCACGCGCGGCGCAGGCTGTGCGGTATCGTCCTGATGTTCGATCGGGCCAGGCTGCGCCGGAATGGTCGGTACAGACGGCACGGTTGGCACAGGTTCCGCCGGCGTTGTGGGCTGTTCCGTCCCCGGCTTCGCCTGATCCACCGGTGCAGGTTCTTCAGTTCGCGTCACACAGCCTGCCAGAAAGAGTGCGAAGGCACTCAGGAGCGCATAACGGCTCATCGTTTTAATCAAGGTTCACCCCTTACAAATAAAGATAAAGTCTCACCTTATGTGCACCCAGATAGCTGGCGCTGCCGTAGAGCGTGACCGACGATCTTGCCGGAATGGTCACGCTGCGCGGCGCCTCAAGCGGATGCATCTCAAGACCTCTCACGTCATACCAGTAGAAGCGATAATGCACCGTCACTGGCTCTTGCCTTTCGTTATAGAGCGTAGAGGAGGCAGAAGACTGGATTTCGCTAATAGTCAGTGAAGGCTGCTCGGCCGTGATGCCCGCAGCAAGCACTGAAGACTCCATCACCAGCGTCTGTTCTTCACTGACCGGGATGGCAGGACGCGCGCTGCATCCTACCATTACCAGCGTCACGATCAGCGCTGCAATACGCCCAGTTAACATATTAAAGACCTTTATGTGCCAGCATCGGTCCCAGTGGACGTCCACCCAGCAGATGCATATGAATATGATAGACTTCCTGCCCGCCATGGCGATTGCAGTTCATGATCAAACGGTATCCGTCTTCAGCAATCCCTTCCTGCTCAGCGATTTTCGCGGCCACCGTAAGCATACGGCCTAGCGCCACTTCGTGCTCGGTTTTAACGTCATTGACGGTCGGGATGAGAATATTGGGAATAATAAGGATGTGCGTCGGCGCCTGGGGAGAAATGTCGCGGAAAGCCGTGACCAGTTCATCCTGATAGACAATATCCGACGGAATTTCGCGGCGGATAATTTTACTGAAAATCGTTTCTTCAGCCATGACCTTTTCCTTTTAAATTTAATCTGGCGTCGTGCGTCCGTTGTTAACACACATTGTCTGTTTTACTGCATGACACAACACAAGAGTATGAGCGACTTTCTCCTGTCCTTTCAACCTTCTCCCGTGATTTCTTTCCTGATTGTCCGCCATCTGGCTGAAGAGGCATCGCTTTAGGACATTTCTATTCTGAAACCTGATTTCAGTTCATCCCGAAACATCTGTTTACAGCGTTAATCACAATGCGTATATTTCGCATTTGCATTTTCATGCGCATTTTTAACATAGAAAACGACGTCAGCCCGTGCTAGCGGAGCTGTCGCGCACCACCTTCACCATTCACTAAGGGTTTGATGATGTCTTTCATTAATCACACCAGGGATGGGCAACGCCAGCCTGTCGCAACACCTTCGTTGCTGGCAGCCTGCATTGCTATGGCATTGACGCCAACCGCCGCTTTCGCTGCTTCAACCGAAGATACCGTCGTCGTTGACGGAGGTTTTGACAACACACAGGACCTGTCTGCCAGCCAGGATCAGGATTACAGCGTAAAAACCACCACTACCGGCACCAAACTGTTGCTGGTCCCTCGTGATATCCCGCAGTCCGTCAGCGTCATTAGCCAGCAGCGTATGGCTGACCAGAATCTGCAATCTATCGGCCAGGTGCTGACGAACACCACGGGCATTACGGCGCAGGTGCAGGATAGCGACCGTACCGTGTTTTACTCACGCGGATTTTTCGTCAGCAACTACGCCTATGACGACCTGCCGACGTCCATCAGTGAAGTGTGGAACTTTGGTGATACCGCCGCCGACACCGCAATTTATGACCGCATTGAAGTGGTCCGAGGCGCCACCGGCCTGATGTCCGGGACGGGCAACCCGGCGGCGTACGTTAATATGGTGCGCAAGCATGCGGACAGCCCGGAATTTAAAGGCAACGTCTCCGCCAGCTACGGCAGCTGGGACAAGCAGCGCTACGTGCTGGATCTCCAGGCGCCGCTGGTGGAGTCAGGTAAGGTGCGGGGCCGTCTTATCACCGGTTATCAGGACAACGACAGCTTCGTGGATAACTACCACTACCGGAAAAAATTCCTCTACGGCGTGATGGACGCGGATGTCACCGACAGCACGACCCTCTCGGTAGGATATGAGTATCAGGAAAGCCATACCGCCGACCCAACCTGGGGTGGCCTGCCGACCTGGTACAGCGACGGAAGTAAGACTAACTACAATCGCAGCCAGACCGTCGCACCTGACTGGGCCTATTCGGATAAAGACAGCACCCGCATCTTCGCTAACCTGACCCAGCGTTTCGATAATGGCTGGGAAGCGCACATCAACGGCATGCATGCTGAAACCAACTTTGACTCTAAGCTGATGTATATGTCCGGCTATCCGGATAAAGAGACCGGCGCGGGCCTGGTGGGTTACGGCGGCTGGAACCGCGGGGAACGTAAACAGGATGCGGTCGACGCCTTCCTGCGCGGCGGCTTCGATCTCTTTGGTCGTCAGCATGAAATGATGTTCGGCGGCAGCTTCAGTCGTCAGCGCAACCATTACGACAATACCATGCCGGATGCGGTATACGGCATGGTTGACGTCGGCAACTTTAAGAACTGGAACGGGAACATTGCCGATCCGCAGTGGACCCCGTGGAAGCTCTACAGCAAAGATGATATTCATCAGTCTTCAGCCTATTCCTCCGCGCGTTTCTCGCTGGCCGACCCGCTGCACCTGATTCTGGGCGCGCGCTACACCAGTTATAACATTCGCTATAATCCGGCAGGTTCCCCGAACACCCGTCTGGAAAGTACCGAAGATGACGTAACGCCGTACGCGGGCCTGGTGTATGACATTAATGAGGACTGGTCGACCTACGTCAGCTATACCTCCATCTTCCAGCCGCAGGATAAGCGCGACGCCAGCGGACGTTATCTCGACCCTACCACGGGCAAAAGCTATGAAGCGGGCGTGAAGGCCGACTGGTTTAATACCCGCCTCACCACCTCGCTGGCGATTTTCCGCATTGAGCAGGATAACGTCGCAAGCAACACCTATACCTACATGCCGAGCGGTGAGTCGATTTATGAATCGCTGGACGGCGTGGTCAGCAAAGGCGTTGAATTCGAGCTCAACGGTGCCCTGACCGATAACTGGCAGCTGACCTTCGGCGCGACGCGTTACATTGCTGAAGATAAAAATGGCAACGCCGTCAGTTCCGATCAGCCGCGCACGACCATGAAGCTGTTCACCCGTTATCAGCTGCCCATGCTGCCGGCGCTGACCGTGGGCGGTGGTGTAAACTGGCAGAACAAGGTATGGACGGACGTGGAAGGCGGTCCGGCAGGACGTTCCCGCGCGGAGCAAGGCAGCTATGGGCTGGTGAACCTGTTCAGCCGCTATCAGGTCACCAAAGACTTTGCCGTTCAGGCTAACGTCAACAACCTGTTCGACAAAGAGTATTACGACTACGTCGGATCGTATGTGGTGTATGGCGCACCGCTGAACGTTTCGGTGAGCGCGAGCTACGACTTCTGAGTTTAAGCCTGGTGGCGCTACGCTTACCGGGCCTACCCCTCATCCAGGACCGGTCAGGCGTAGCCGCCACCCCGCACCACAAACCGCAGCAATAAAAAAGGCAGCCATTCGGCTGCCTTAGTCTCCCCAGGTCACAGCTTAGTTGTTGCGGATGTACTCATCCATTTCGGTTTTCAGGTTATCGGATTTTGTTCCGAAGATTGCCTGAACACCAGAACCTGCAACAACGACGCCCGCTGCGCCCAGTTTTTTCAGACCCGGCTGGTCTACTTTCGCCACGTCGGCAACGCTCACACGCAGACGAGTGATACACGCGTCCAGGTTAGTGATGTTTTCTTTACCGCCGAAGGCCGCAACCAGTGCAGGTGCCATTTCGCTGGTCGCACCGGCTTTGCTGTCTTCAGTTGCATCTTCACGACCCGGAGTTTTCAGGTCCAGTGCTTTGATCAGCACGCGGAAGACGGTGTAGTACACCACTGCGTAGCCCGCACCCACGATTGGGAACAGCCACAGCTTGCTGCTGTTACCGGACAGAACGATGAAGTCGATCAGGCCGTGAGAGAAGGACGTACCGTCACGCATACCCAGCAGGATACAGATTGGGAATGCCAGACCTGCCAGTACCGCGTGGATGATGTACAGGATCGGCGCAACGAACATGAAGGAGAACTCGATCGGCTCGGTGATACCGGTCAGGAACGAGGTCAGCGCTGCGGAGATCATGATACCGCCCACTTTTGCACGGTTCTCTGGTTTAGCAGAGTGCCAGATAGCAATCGCAGCGGCTGGCAGACCGTACATTTTGAACAGGAAGCCACCAGACAGTTTACCTGCCGTTGGGTCGCCCGCCATGTAGCGTGGGATGTCACCGTGGAACACCTGACCTGCTGCGTTGGTGTATTCACCAATCTGCATCTGGAATGGAACGTTCCAGATGTGGTGCAGACCAAATGGTACCAGGCAGCGCTCAATGAAGCCGTAGATACCGAACGCCACAACCGGGTTCTGGTAAGCCGCCCACTGAGAGAAGGTCTGGATAGCCGTACCGATTGGTGGCCAGATGAAGGACAGGACCACACCGGTGAAAATCGCGGCCAGACCCGAAATGATCGGCACAAAACGTTTACCCGCGAAGAAGCCCAGATACTCAGGCAGCTTGATGCGATAGAAGCGGTTAAACATGTACGCTGCAATCGCACCGGAGATGATACCACCGAGAACACCGGTGTCTGCCAGGTGCTTAGCGGCAATCTCTTCAGCAGGTAAATGCAGGACCAGCGGCGCAACCACAGCCATGGTTTTCACCATGATGCCGTAAGCAACAACGGACGCCAGAGCGGATACACCGTCGTTATTGGTGAAGCCCAGCGCAACACCGATAGCGAAGATCAGCGGCATGTTAGCAAAAACAGAACCGCCTGCTTCGGCCATTACGTGGGAAACTACGGCTGGCAGCCAGCTGAAGTTTGCAGAACCGACGCCCAGCAGGATACCTGCGATAGGCAGTACGGATACTGGCAGCATCAGCGATTTACCGACCTTTTGCAGGTTAGCAAATGCATTCTTAAACATAATTGAGAGTGCTCCTGAGTATTTGTGCTTTTTTTACGCTTTCACGCATTGGCCCGGGGGGAGTACCGCGCCGTGGACAGGACATCTAAGCGCCCTTTATTTATTACACAGAGTAAAATAATTCCCTCTGAGTTTGTTTGACGGCTATCACGTTTCAGTTCAAGACGACCAAAAAACTTGCAGATATTTACATAAAGCATGTCTGGATGTGTCTAAAAACGCCATCACCGCCCTGAATGAGGCGGTGAACTTTACTCGTTTTGCTTATTAATTACGAGCCTAAAAAAAAACAGGCGTATCAGACAGATTGCAGGCGGGCGGGGTCGATATGGAACAGGCTGGCGAAGTTTTCCGTGGTCACGCGAGCCAGCTCGTCAATACTGACACCTTTCAGAACGGCCATATACTCAGCAACGTCACGGGTCATCGCCGGCTGGTTCTCTTTGCCGCGATGAGGCACCGGCGCCAGGTACGGGGAATCGGTTTCCACCAGAATACGATCCAGCGGAACATAGCGCGCGGCATCACGCAGCTGTTCAGCATTACGGAACGTAACGATCCCCGAAAACGAGATATAAAAGCCTAAATCAAGCAGCTTACCCGCCGTTTCTCTGTCTTCTGTGAAACAGTGTAGTACGCCACCGCAATCCGTCACCTTTTCTTCCCGCAGGATCTCCAGCGTGTCGGCGCGTGCGTCGCGGGTATGAACGATAACCGGCTTATTCAGTTCACGGCCAATACGGATATGGTTGCGGAAGGATTCCTGCTGACGAGGTTTCGTCTCTGGCGTGTAGAAGTAGTCGAGGCCGGTCTCGCCCATCGCCACGACGCCCTCTTCTGCGGCAAGGCGGCGTAAATCCTCAACCTCGTACGCTTCATCCTGATTCAGCGGATGCACGCCGCAGGAGAAGACAACGTTGTTACGCTCGCCAACCAGTTCACGCATGGTGCGGTAGCCCGGCAGCGTGGTCGCCACGGCCAGGCAAAATTTCACATCGCGCTCGGCGGCTTTCGCCAGCACGTCGTCCACATTTTTATGCAGGGATTGATAATCCAGGCCATCAAGATGGCAGTGTGAGTCGACTAAAAACATAATGTCTCTCTCAGAGGTGGGAAACCGGCGGTATAACACCCGGTTGCAGGTAGTGTTCGATACGCAGTAACTGGTCAGTCAGTAAAAGCTCGCGATTAAGACCCGTTACCGTCAAAAGTTGTTCACGACTCTGGCAGATATCATGAAGGATAGCGTGCAGCGACGACCCGGACAGGCGATTCGCCAGCGTGGTGACCAGCGTCCACACGTCAGGGTTAGTCAGAAGCGTCGCCCCTTGCTGGATTTTGAGCGCATCCAGCAGCAGTGCGGCCAGCCAGTGGAGCCGTTCCGGAGCCTGATCGCTGTTCAGCGCTGGCAGGACGCTCAGCCAGTCATGGTTATCGAGGGCTGATTCAACCGCACGACAAAGCGTTTCACGCTGGGACCACACCTCCGGCTGCAATAAGGCCAGCGCAGCCGCAGGCGCACCGCTGCACAGGCGCAACGCCGAGAGCGCCGCATCCTGTGACACCGTCACTTCACGCTCCAGCCAGGCGAGCGCCCACGACTCCTGGGGGGCTGCAAGGTGGTGAAGACGGCAGCGGCTACGCAGCGTCGCCAGCAGTCGGCCCGGCTCGCGGCAGGAGAGGAAAAACCAGGTATTCTCTGGCGGCTCTTCCAGCGTTTTTAACAGCGCGTTGGCAGCGGCTTCCGTGAGCAGCGCGGCGTCCTTCAGCCACACCACTTTCGCCCCTCCCAGACGCGCATATTCGTACAGTTTCTCACTGACCTCACGCACCGCGTCGATGCCGAGCGTATTTTTGCCCTTCTCGGGTTCGAGGGTGTAATAGTCAGGATGCGTGCCCGCCTGCATGAGCTGGCAGCCACGGCATTTGCCGCAGCTTTTATGCCCTTCCGGCTGTTGGCACATCAGAAAGCGCGTGATGGCGTAGATCAACGCATCATCGCCCATGCCCGGCAGGGTCTGGATCAGTAACGCATGATGCCCCCGACCAACCTGATAGCTGTTGATCAGCTGTTCAAAGTGCGGGCGCAACCATGGATACCATTTCATGCCTGCTGCTCCTGTACCCACTGCGTAACGGTCTGCTGAATATCACGCGTCACGTTATCCAGGGATTGCGTCGCGTCGATGGTACGAATGGTACTGTCCTGTCCGGCCAGTTCCAGATAACGCGCGCGGGTGCGGTTAAAGAAGTCAAAAGATTCCTGTTCAATTCGGTCCAGCTCGCCGCGCGCCCGGGCGCGCTTCAGGCCCACCTCAGGGGTCACGTCGAGATACAGCGTCAGGTCAGGACGGAAATCGCCCAGAACCGCGTCGCGAAGCGTAGCCAGCATAGCCTGATCGATACCTCGGCCACCGCCCTGATACGCCTGGGTTGAGAGATCGTGGCGATCGCCAATTACCCATTTCCCTTCTGCCAGCGCGGGCTTGATCACCGTCTCCACCAGCTGAACGCGCGCTGCATAGAACATCAGCACTTCCGCTTTGTCGGTAATAACTTCATCGCCGACGGATTTGATATCCAGAACCAGACTGCGCAGTTTTTCCGCCAGCTGCGTACCGCCCGGCTCGCGGGTGAAGACCATGTCGGCGACGCCAAGCGATGTCAGCGTATCAACCACCACGTTACGGGCGGTGGTTTTTCCCGCCCCTTCGAGTCCCTCAATGACAATGTATTTACTGCGCATTTTTTTCCTTAAGTGCCTTCAGATAGTCCTGAACAGAGCGATTATGGCTGGCCAGGTTGGTGTTAAAGGTATGCCCCCCTTTTCCATCAGCCACAAAATAGAGATACGGTGTCCTGGCCGGGTGCGCGGCAGCCTTCAACGAGGCTTCACCTGGTGTTGCGATCGGTCCAGGCGGCAAACCGCTAATGACGTAGGTATTATACGCCGTTGGCGTCTCCAGATCTTTTCTGGAAATCTTGCCGCTGTAGTTTTCGCCCATGCCGTAGATGACGGTAGGATCGGTCTGCAAACGCATGCCGATGCGCAAACGGTTAATAAACACCGAGGCAACCTGATCGCGTTCGGCAGCGACGGCCGTCTCTTTCTCGATGATAGAGGCCATCGTCATGAACTGGTTTTGATCTTTATACGGCAGGCCTTCAGCTCGCCCTTTCCAGGCAGACTCTACCGCCGCGACCATTTTGTTGTGCGCGCGCTTCAGGATTGCCACGTCCGTTGTGCCTGCCGTGTACATCCAGGTGTCGGGCCAGAACCAGCCTTCGATCCACTCGGGATGGTCGAATTTTAAGGCTTCCGCAACCGTCTGGTAGCGATCATCCTTGAGCGTATGCTTGATATACGGCGCGTCGCGCAGCTGCCTGAGGTAATCGCTCAGACGCATACCCTCAACAAAACGCAGCGGGAACTGGGCTTCTTTACCACTCTCCAGCAGTTGCAGCATCTCGCGCACGGTCATGCCAGGGGTAAAGCGATAGGTCCCGGCCTTAAAGTGGGACAGTTCAGGCTCAATACGCAGCAGCCACTGGAAGACACGTGGGCGGTTGATGATTTTGTCGCCATACAGCTGCTGACCAAGCGCCTGCCGCCCGGTACCCGCTTTCAGGGTAAAAATCGTCTCGTCTTTAATCAGGATCTTGCTGTCCGCCAGCTGACGGACTTTCCACACTCCCGCTCCGCCGGCAATACCGAACGCAACGATAAGAAGGAGGACAAAGCGTAACATTTTCTTCATGACTACCTGGTTTGCTCACATAACGGGGCCAGAAACTGGAACAGCTCGCGGGATGACCAGCACGTGTGGCCATAAGCGCGAACGGGGACAACGGGCATTAGCGCATTGCAGATAACAACTTCATCCGCGGCCAGTAGCGCCTCTTCCTTAGCGTTAACTTCGACAACGCGAACGTCAGCGCGTGCCAGCTGTTGCAAACAAAACTGTCGCATTATGCCGTTGACGCCGGCCTGCTCCAGCGAAGGCGTGAATACGTCACTGCCCTTCCGCCAGAGTAAATTAGCCGCACAGCATTCCGTAATGTACCCTTCGCTGTCAAGAACCAGCGCCTCCCCGGCCTCCGTCTGCTCAAGATGAGTACGAATAAGCACCTGTTCAAGGCGGTTAAGATGTTTTATTCCGGCAAGCATCGGGTTTCGCCCCAGGCGTACCGGGCTCAGCGCCAGCGCTACGCCTTCTTCACGCCAGTGCGCGTAGTGGGAAGGATAATCTGAAACGGAAAGGATCCGCGTAGGATGCAGGCAGGCAGAGCCGCTGTACCCTCGCCCGCCGCTGCCGCGGCTGATGATCACTTTCAAAACTCCGCTTGTTTTCGCTGATGCCAGCCGACGCATCTCGCTTTCGAGAATGCCCCACGCTGAGAAGGGGATCAGTAACGTTTCGCAGGCTTTTTGTAAACGAAGGATATGGGCTTCGAGCAGGCACACGCCACCGTCGAGAATACGCGCGGTCGTGAAACAGCCATCGCCAAACTGGGTCGCCCTGTCGCTTGCCGGCAGCGTTTCTTGCTCAAGGCCATTGATTAAAAACATGGTGGCTCCTTATGCGTGGAGGCACAGTCTGGCAGGATGTTGATAGCCGGACAAGTGGATTTCACCTAATAAAAAAGGCCCGGCAAGCGGACCTTTTTTAACGTCAGTGACTGATCAGACTCAGACCTTTTTGAAGATCAGAGAACCGTTAGTTCCACCGAAACCGAAGGAGTTACACAGGGTGTACTCCATACCGCTCACCTGGCGTGCCTCGTGAGGAACGAAGTCCAGATCGCAACTTTCATCCGGGTTATCCAGGTTGATGGTTGGCGGTACAGCCTGATCGCGCAGCGCCAGGATAGAGTAGATTGACTCTACCGCGCCCGCCGCACCCAACAGGTGACCGGTCATGGATTTCGTGGAGCTCACCAGTACACGGCTGGCAGATTCGCCGAAGATAGACTTAACAGCCTGCGCTTCTGCTTTATCGCCCGCAGGAGTAGACGTCCCGTGTGCGTTAACGTAGCCAATCTGTGCCGGAGTAATGCCCGCATCACGGATCGCGTTAGCCATAGCCAGCGCGGCGCCCGCACCATTTTCTGGTGGTGACGTCATGTGATACGCATCGCTGCTCATACCAAAGCCAACGATTTCAGCATAAATTTTCGCGCCACGTTTTTTCGCGTGTTCGTACTCTTCCAGTACGATCATGCCCGCACCGTCACCCAGCACGAAACCGTCACGGTCTTTATCCCACGGACGGCTTGCCGCCTGCGGGTTATCGTTACGGGTTGAGAGCGCACGCGCTGCACCGAAGCCACCGACACCCAGCGGGGTACTGGCTTTTTCAGCACCGCCCGCAACCATAGCATCTGCATCGCCGTACGCGATAATACGCGCGGCCTGGCCGATGTTATGCACGCCAGACGTACAGGCTGTCGCGATTGAGATGCTTGGGCCACGCAGGCCGAACATAATGGTCAGGTGACCTGCCACCATGTTTACAATCGTAGACGGAACGAAGAACGGGCTGATTTTACGCGGGCCGCCATTCATCAGAGACGTATGGTTTTCCTCAATCAGGCCAAGACCGCCAATCCCGGAGCCGATAGCAGCGCCGATACGGGTAGCGTTCTCTTCCGTAATCTCAAGGCCAGAATCCTGCATGGCCTGAACGCCAGCGACAATTCCATATTGAATGAAGGCATCCATCTTGCGCTGTTCTTTGCGCGAGATGATCTCTTCACAGTTAAAATCCTTTACTAAGCCAGCAAATTTCGTTGCATAGGCGCTAGTATCGAAATGGTCGATTAGGCTGATGCCGCTCTGACCGGCAAGGAGAGCTTTCCAGGTGGACTCTACGGTATTGCCGACAGGAGACAACATGCCAAGTCCGGTCACAACTACACGACGCTTAGACACGTTTGTCCTCCAGGGAGGGATAAAAAAAGAGATTCGTGGGACTACAAAAGATAAAACTCAGGCGGTCGAATGACCGCCTGGAGATGTTCACTTACGCCTGGTGACCGTTGATGTAATCAATGGCAGCCTGAACGGTGGTGATTTTCTCAGCTTCTTCGTCCGGAATCTCAGTATCAAACTCTTCTTCCAGAGCCATTACCAGCTCAACGGTGTCAAGAGAATCTGCGCCCAGGTCTTCAACAAAGGAAGCGGAGTTCACAACTTCTTCCTGCTTAACGCCCAGCTGTTCGCCGATAATTTTCTTAACGCGTTCTTCGATAGTGCTCATACTCTTAAATTTCCTATCAAAACTCGCTTTCGCGATGGTTTTCGTAGTGTATAAAATGTTGAAAAATTTGCAACTAAATCCCGGCAGGTCTTACCACGATTTTACGTTATTTTGAGGCCATTTGCCCAAATAACGCAAATATTTTCGATCGTGATTAAACCATGTACATCCCGCCGTTGACGTGGAGGGTTTCACCAGTGATGTAACCCGCTTCGTCAGAGGCTAAAAATGCAACCGCGCTGGCGATTTCTTTAGGGTCGCCAAGACGACCCGCCGGAACTGCCGCCAGCGTACCCGCACGCTGATCATCCGTCAGCGCACGCGTCATGTCCGTTTCAATAAAGCCCGGAGCAACAACGTTTACAGTAATTCCGCGGGACGCGACTTCACGCGCCAGCGACTTACTGAAACCGATCAGACCTGCTTTCGCCGCAGCGTAGTTAGCCTGACCAGCATTTCCCATGGTACCAACCACAGAACCCACAGTGATAATACGACCATGACGCTTTTTCATCATAGCGCGCATTACCGCTTTTGACAGACGGAATACAGATGACAGGTTGGTTTCGATAATATCGTTCCACTCATCATCTTTCATTCGCATCAGCAGGTTGTCGCGAGTGATCCCGGCATTATTGACCAGAATATCCACTTCGCCAAACTCTGCGCGAATATTTTCCAGAACAGATTCGATAGATGCTGGCTCAGTCACATTCAGTACCAGACCTTTACCGTTCGCACCCAGATACTCGCTGATGGCCTCTGCGCCCTTCTCACTGGTCGCAGTCCCGATCACTTTCGCGCCGCGCGCAACCAGTGTTTCAGCAATAGCACGCCCGATACCGCGGCTTGCGCCGGTCACCAGGGCAATTTTTCCTTCAAAACTCATGGTATTCCTCTTTTATTGCGAGAGTGCCGCTTTCATTGCTTCCGGCTCGTTAATCGCCGAGGCCGTCAGGGTGTCAACAATACGCTTCGTCAGGCCGGTGAGAACTTTACCAGGGCCGACTTCGTACAGATGCTCAACGCCCTGAGACGCCATAAACTCAACGGTTTTGGTCCACTGCACCGGGCTGTAAAGCTGGCGAACCAGCGCGTTACGGATAGCGTTGGGTGCGGTTTCGCATTTCACATCGACGTTATTCACAACGGAAATCGTCGGTGCGTTAAAGGTCATTTTTTCCAGCTCAATCGCCAGCTTATCGGCGGCAGGCTTCATCAGAGCACAGTGAGACGGCACGCTCACCGGCAGCGGCAGCGCGCGCTTCGCGCCCGCAGCTTTACAGGCGGCACCGGCACGTTCAACCGCTTCTTTATGACCGGCAATAACCACCTGGCCCGGCGAGTTGAAGTTTACCGGAGAAACCACCTGACCTTCAGCAGATTCTTCACACGCTTTCGCAATAGAAGCATCATCGAGACCGATGATGGCAGACATGCCGCCCGTGCCTTCTGGCACCGCTTCCTGCATGAATTTACCACGCAATTCAACCAGACGAACCGCATCAGCAAAGGCAATAACGCCCGCACAGACCAGCGCAGAATATTCGCCGAGGCTGTGGCCCGCCATCAACGCTGGCGCTTTGCCGCCCTGCTGCTGCCATACGCGCCACAGCGCAACGGAGGCAGCCAGCAGTGCCGGTTGGGTCTGCCAGGTTTTGTTCAGCTCTTCGGCCGGACCCTGCTGGGTCAGCGCCCACAGATCATAACCCAGCGCGTCAGAAGCTTCACGGAAAGTCTCTTCGATAACCGGATAGTTTGCCGCCATTTCAGACAACATCCCAACGGTTTGCGAGCCCTGTCCCGGGAACACAAAAGCAAATTGCGTCATTTTTTAATCCTTATCCTAGAAACGAACCAGCGCGGAACCCCAGGTGAACCCACCACCGAAGGCTTCAAGCAAGACCAGTTGGCCCCGTTTAATTCGTCCATCGCGTACCGCTTCGTCAAATGCGCACGGTACCGATGCCGCAGAGGTATTGCCGTGGCGATCGAGCGTCACCACAACGTTATCCATTGACATGCCCAGCTTCTTCGCCGTCGCGCTGATAATACGCAGGTTAGCCTGGTGCGGCACCAGCCAGTCGAGCGCGGCGCGGTCCAGATTATTTGCTTCCAGCGTCTCGTCAACGATGTGGGCCAGTTCAGTGACGGCCACCTTAAACACCTCGTTACCCGCCATCGTCAGGTAGATCGCGCTGTCCGGGTTAACGCGATCGGCGTTAGGCAGCGTTAACAGTTCGCCGTAGCGACCGTCAGCATGCAGATGCGTGGAGATGATGCCCGGCTCGTCGGACTGCCCCAGCAGTACCGCGCCCGCACCGTCGCCAAAAATAATGATCGTGCCGCGATCGGTTGGATCGCAGGTACGCGCCAGCACGTCAGCGCCGATCACCAGCGCATATTTTACCGCGCCCGATTTCACGTACTGATCGGCGATGCTCAGCGCATAGGTGAAGCCCGCACACGCTGCGGCAACGTCAAACGCCGGGCAGCCTTTAATGCCGAGCATGTTCTGCACCTGGCACGCCGCGCTTGGGAAGGCATGCGTGGCAGACGTTGTCGCCACCACAATAAGCCCGATCTGTTCTTTATCAATGCCTGCCATCTCAAGCGCGCGCTGAGCGGCTTCGTAGCCCATGGTGGACACAGTTTCGTCTGGCGCGGCGATACGACGTTCACGGATACCTGTGCGCGTGACAATCCACTCGTCAGACGTATCTACCATTTTTTCAAGATCGGCGTTGGTACGCACTTGTTTTGGCAGGTAGCTGCCGGTACCTAAAATCTTCGTATACATGTACGCTCAGTCACTTTTAGCTAATACAGATCCCAGGCGAGCGGCAATCCTCTGAGGAACTTGTCGCTGCACCGCCTGCACTGCCTGTTCAATCGCGACGGTAAAGGCTCGCTGATTGGCGGCGCCATGACTCTTAATCACGATGCCGCGCAATCCTAACAGACAGGCGCCATTATACTGGTCGGGGTTGAGGTGACTGAATCGCCGCGTCAGGCTTTTTTGTAACCAACGCTTTAATAAAATCAGCCACCAGGACCTTTTTTTACCGTCTCCCTGCGATTTCAGCAGGGAAAGGAACATTCGTACGACCCCTTCCATGGTCTTCAACGTTACGTTTCCGGTGAAGCCATCACACACTAATACGTCCGTTTTGCCCGTCAGCAACTCATTGGCTTCGAGATAACCAATATAGTTGATGGAGGGAACCTGTTTGAGTATTTCCGCAGCGTCGCGGATACTGTCCAGGCCTTTGGTTTCTTCTTCACCAATATTCAATAACGCAACGCGGGGGTTGTTAATCCCGACCACGTCTTCTGCCAGCACCGACCCCATCACGGCAAACTGAGCCAGCATTGTACTATCACAATCTACGTTAGCGCCCAGATCGAGCACCACCGTTTTGCCCTTCTGCTGGTGCGGTAACACCGTCACCAGCGCCGGACGCTCAATGCCCTCAATCGGCTTGAGCAATAATTTCGACAGCCCCATCAGCGCGCCCGTATTTCCCGCGCTGACGCAAGCCTGCGCTCGCCCTTCTTTCACCAGCTCCAGCGCCATGCGCATAGAGCTGCCACGGCTATTACGAATAGCCTGCGATGGCCGGGCATCACTGGCAATAACTGACTGCGCAGGAATAATCTGCAGACGCGAACGTTGTTCAAAGTCAGCTTTTGCAAGTAATGGCGTGATTGTGTCGGGATTACCGACTAATAGAAGTGTGAGTTGCGAATTAGAATTCAGTGCCTGCAATGCTGCAGGCACTGTCACGGTAGGGCCAAAATCGCCCCCCATGACATCTAACGCCAGGGTTAGACGTGTCAAGGTATCGTCGCAGCCTGGTTCGGTAAACTCCCCGTTTGCACGGGGAAGTTCCTCACTAAGCCTAATCACGCTGACGCGTGATTACTTAGTGATAACCTTGCGGCCGCGGTAGAAACCGTCAGCGGTGATGTGGTGACGCAGGTGTTTCTCACCAGAAGTCTTGTCTACAGACAGGCTGGTAACTGCGGTCAGCGCGTCATGGGAACGACGCATGCCACGTTTGGAACGGGTTGGTTTATTCTGTTGTACGGCCATGGACCTTACTCCTCAATTACTTACGCTTTAAGCTGGCTAATACGGCAAATGGGTTTGGTTTTTGCGCTTCATCAGGCAGTTCCCCAAAGACCATGTCCGCCTCGGACACTTCACAGTGTTCAGAATCATGCACCGGAACCACTGGCAAGGAGAGGATGACTTCATCTTCAACCAGAGCCAGAAGATCGATTTCACCGAATTCGTTAACCTCAATCGGCTCATACGCTTCCGGGAGTGCTTCAGCCTGTTCGTCAGAACGAACCGGACTAAAACAATACGTTGTGTGAACATGCTGTACGAACGGTTTCCCGCAACGCTGACATTCGAGCGTTACCGTTACCTTTGCATCACCGGTTAAGACGGCGAGACGCTGGTTATCGATAGCGAACGACATGGAGCATTCTACATCACTGTCCACACTGACTACAGACTCGGCAATACGCTCGGCCTGATCCGAAGAATAAATTCCTTCGTAATCGAGGCGTTTTTGAGCCGTACGAACCGGATCAAGAGTCAGGGGTAATTTTACCTTTTGCATAGGGCGCGCATATTAACTTTGTAACGTCATAGAGTCAAAGAAAAAGGCAACCAGAGCTGCCTTTTGCCAATTATTCGCACACATTGCGGCCTGTAGTTTAAAATGGCTGGCATCGATACGCTATATCTGGTGATAAAAATATGCCAAATCTCGTACTTGCTTCCACTTCACCCTATCGCCGAATGCTGCTGGAAAAGCTCGGGATCCCGTTTGAATGCGCCGCACCCAACGTTGATGAGACCCCACAGCCGGGAGAGTCACCGCGTCATCTGGTGACCCGTCTCGCAAAGGAGAAAGCGCAATCGCTGGCCGAACGCTACCCCGCTCATCTGATTATAGGCTCCGATCAGGTTTGCGTGCTGGACGGCGAAATCACCGGCAAACCGCATACGGAAGAAAACGCCTGCCAGCAACTTCTGCGTGCGCGAGGCAGTATTGTGACCTTTTATACGGGCCTGGCGCTTTATAATTCGGCCAGCGGTCATCTGCAAAGCGAATGCGAGCCGTTCGACGTGCACTTTCGTCATCTTAGCGAGCAGGAGATTATGGATTACGTGCGCCGGGAACGTCCTCTGAACTGCGCGGGCAGTTTCAAAAGTGAGGGGCTGGGGATTGCGCTGTTCGACAAGCTGGACGGTCGGGATCCCAACACGCTGGTGGGACTGCCGCTGATAGCGCTGTGCCAGATGTTAAGACGAGAAGAATGTAATCCGCTGACGATGTGACCTGATGCCCTCACCCCGGCCCTCTTCCACAGGGAGAGGGAGAAATACATGTAGGCCGGGTAAGCGCAGCGCCACCCGGCACAAAATCAGCCACGCAGAACTTTCAGACAGCGTTTGAGCTGCTCATCCAGCGGCGCTTCAATACGGATAACTTCCCCGGTATTAGGATGGGTAAACTTCAGCGCTGCCGCATGCAGGAACAGACGCGACAGTCCCGTACCCGCCAGCTGCTTATCAAATTCGCGATCGCCATAGCGGTCGTCAAACGCAATCGGATGGCCCGCAAACTGGGTATGCACGCGAATCTGGTGCGTACGCCCCGTCACCGGGCTACAGCGCACCAGCGTGGCGAATTCGTAGCGCTCTTCTACTTTAAAGCGGGTCTCAGACGGTTTCCCTTCCTGATTAACACGCACAATGCGCTCGCCGCTTTGCAGAATATTTTTCAGCAGCGGTGCCTGCACCCCCTTCACGTGGGACTGCCACTGGCCGCGCACCAGCGCCAGGTAATCTTTTTGCATCCCTTTTTCGCGAAGCTGCTCATGCAGGGAACGCAGGGCAGAACGCTTTTTCGCCACCAGCAGCACGCCGGAGGTATCACGGTCAAGACGGTGAACCAGCTCGAGGAAACGCGCTTCCGGGCGAAGCGCGCGTAAACCTTCGATCACGCCGAAGCTCAGACCGCTCCCCCCGTGTACCGCCGTTCCGGACGGTTTATTCAGCACCAGAATGTGGTCGTCCTCATAAAGGATAACCTCGCTCAGGGCCGCGACTTTTTGCAGCTTCGGAGAAACGACCTCTTCTTCACGCTCTGCAACGCGTACCGGTGGAATGCGGACTTCATCGCCCGCCTCGAGCTTATACTCAGGCTTAACGCGTTTTTTATTCACCCGCACCTCGCCCTTACGCAGGATGCGATAAATCATACTTTTTGGCACGCCCTTCAGCTGGGTGCGCAAAAAATTATCGATACGTTGCCCCGCGTCATCGTCGGCGATGGCAACCATTTTTACGGCTGGAGTCTCTGTTTTCATGGTTGGCGATTCTAAATAGCGTCAGGCAATAGCGCCACTCATTTTTCTATGCTTATATTTACTTTTATCCGGAACACTCCGCTTTCGCGCAATCGATTTGGTGGTTATTAAACCAATCACCCCGTTGAAGTGAAGAAACTGTGAGTAACCGGGTGATAATTGGTAAAAGTCATCTTGCTATAACCCGGCGAGCAGTGGAATAATGAATCCGTTTTCCGCGTTAAATCCGGGTTTTGTAAGGATCTCGACGGAATGACCAATTTTGTCTGACCGATCATCCACGCAGCAATGGCGTAAGACGTATTGATCTTTCAGGCAGTTAGCGGGCTGCGGGTTGCAGTACTTCCCGGTATAAGGATTGTTCTCTGGAGAGTTTTCCCAGGCAATTCCCCTGATAATTGCGCTGTGTTTCCGTATGAAATACAGGCAACCGACACTCTGCGCCTCTTAAGCGAGCGACAACCGTGAGGTTGGCGACGTGAATAGACACGAGGCCATCGGTTCATACCCCGGAAAGCGTCACCTTGCCCGCAGCTTTGTCGTCAATGTAAGAATAACGAGTAAGTTACGATGAAAAGAATGTTAATCAACGCAACTCAGCAAGAAGAGTTGCGTGTCGCCCTTGTGGATGGGCAGCGCCTGTACGATCTGGATATCGAAAGTCCTGGACACGAACAGAAAAAAGCGAACATTTACAAAGGCAAAATCACCCGCATTGAACCAAGCCTTGAAGCTGCATTTGTCGATTACGGTGCTGAGCGTCACGGTTTCCTTCCTCTCAAAGAGATCGCCCGCGAATATTTTCCTGCCAACTACAACTCCCATGGCCGTCCGAACATTAAAGATGTTCTGCGTGAAGGTCAGGAAGTTATCGTTCAGATCGATAAAGAAGAGCGTGGCAACAAAGGTGCCGCACTGACCACCTTTATCAGTCTGGCAGGAAGCTATCTGGTATTGATGCCAAACAACCCGCGTGCCGGGGGTATCTCTCGCCGTATCGAAGGTGATGACCGTACCGAGCTGAAAGAAGCGCTGGCAAGTCTTGAGCTGCCAGACGGCATGGGTCTCATCGTGCGCACCGCGGGCGTCGGCAAATCTGCCGAAGCCTTGCAGTGGGACTTGAGCTTCCGCCTGAAGCACTGGGAAGCCATCAAGAAAGCGGCAGAAAGCCGTCCAGCGCCGTTCCTGATCCACCAGGAAAGCAACGTCATCGTGCGTGCCTTCCGTGACTACCTGCGTCAGGACATCGGTGAAATTCTGATTGATAACCCGAAAGTGCTCGAGCTGGCTCGCCAGCACATCGCCGCACTGGGTCGCCCGGATTTCACCAGCAAAATTAAACTGTACACCGGTGAAATCCCGCTGTTCAGCCACTATCAGATCGAATCCCAGATCGAGTCTGCCTTCCAGCGTGAAGTGCGTCTGCCGTCCGGCGGTTCTATCGTTATCGATACCACCGAAGCGCTGACCGCCATCGATATCAACTCCGCGCGTGCAACCCGCGGCGGCGATATCGAAGAGACAGCCTTCAACACCAACCTTGAAGCCGCTGATGAAATCGCCCGCCAGCTCCGCCTGCGCGACCTGGGCGGTCTGATTGTTATCGACTTCATCGACATGACCCCGGTTCGCCACCAGCGCGCGGTTGAAAACCGCCTGCGTGAAGCGGTGCGTCAGGATCGTGCCCGTATCCAGATCAGCCATATTTCTCGCTTTGGCCTGCTGGAGATGTCCCGTCAGCGCCTCAGCCCGTCACTGGGTGAGTCCAGCCATCACGTGTGTCCACGCTGTTCCGGTACGGGTACCGTGCGTGACAATGAATCTCTCTCCCTCTCTATTCTGCGCCTGATTGAAGAAGAAGCGCTGAAAGAGAACACCAAAGAGGTTCACGCCATTGTGCCGGTGCCAATTGCCTCCTACCTGCTGAACGAAAAACGTGCAGCGGTCAGCGCAATCGAAGCGCGTCAGGGTGGCGTTCGCTGCATCATCGTGCCAAACGACGAGATGCAAACCCCGCACTATCACGTGCTGCGCGTCCGTAAAGGCGAAGAGACAAGCACCCTTAGCTACCTGCTGCCGAAGCTGCATGAAGAAGAAATGGCGCTGCCATCTGATGAAGAGCCTGCCGAGCGTAAACTGCCTGAGCAGCCAGCTTTAGCAACCTTCATCATGCCGGAAGCACCGCCGGAAGCGACGCTGGAAAAACCAGCGGAAAAACCTGCCGTGCAGAAAGCGGCCCCTGCCGCGCCAAAAGCGCAGCCTGAGCAACCGGGTCTCCTGAGCCGCATCATCGGTGCGCTGAAAAAAATGTTTGCCGGCGAAGAAGTTCAGCCTGAGCAGCCAAAAGAAGCGCCAAAAGAAGCGAAACCAGAGCGTCAGCAGGACCGTCGTAAGCGTCAGAACAATCGTCGCGATCGTAACGACCGCAACGAGCGTGGCGATCGTAATGAGCGCCGTGATAATCGTTCCGAGAACAACGAAGGTCGTGAGCAACGCGAGGACAACCGTCGCAACCGTCGCGAGAAGCAACAGCAGAACGTTGAAGATCGTGAAATTCGCCAGCAGGCGGGCGATGAGTCCGAGAAGAGCAAACAGCGTGACGAGCAGCAGCCTCGCCGCGAGCGTAGCCGTCGTCGTAACGACGAGAAGCGCCAGGCTCAGCAGGAAGTCAAAAACCTGAATCGCGAAGCGCCTGTAGAACAGCAGGACGCTGAGCAGGAAGAGCGCACCCAGGTTATGCCGCGTCGCAAGCAGCGTCAGCTGACCCAGAAAGTACGTGTCGGTGCTGTTCAGGCGGAAGAAAGCGAAGTCATCGCGGTCGAAGCGCCAGAAAGCACAACGGGTACACAGGTTGCGAAAGTTGATCTGCCAGCCGTGGTGGAAAATCAGGTTGAGCAGGACGAGAGCAGCGAAAACCGTGACAACGCAGGCATGCCGCGTCGCTCCCGCCGTTCTCCACGTCACCTGCGCGTGAGCGGCCAGCGTCGTCGTCGCTACCGTGACGAGCGTTACCCGACTCAGTCGCCAATGCCGCTGACCGTGGCGTGCGCGTCACCAGAGATGGCCTCCGGTAAAGTCTGGATCCGCTATCCGGTTGCTCGCCCTGAGCAGGCTGTTGAAGAGCAGGCTGTAACCGAAGAGGTGATTGCACCGGTAGCCGCGGCAGAAAACGTCGTGACTGAAGCGGCAACCGTGGCAGAGCCGCAGGTTGTTGAGCCTCAGGCTGTAGAAACGGCGGCACCACAGGCTGTGGAAGTGGAAACGACCCATCCTGAAGTGATTGCTGCACCGGTTGATGCCGAGCCACAGATTATCGCCGAAGAAGATGCCGTAGTGGCTGAAGAGGTTGTGGAACACGCTGAACCTGCACCAGCAGTGGAAGAAACCGCAGACGTTGCCGTCGAAACGGTTACCGAAGAGGTGGTTCAGGACGTCGAGATTCAGGTTGAACCTGTTGTCGAAGAAGTGAAAGCGCCTGAAGTGAAGCCTGCGCCGGTTGAGGCAGTTGCCGCCCCAGCGCCTGCGCACGTTGCTACAGCACCTATGACCCGCGCCCCGGCACCAGAGTATGTGCCTGAAGCGCCTCGCCATAGCGACTGGGTACGTCCGGAATTCAACTTCGAAGGTAAAGGTGCTGCCGGTGGTCACAGTGCAACGCACATGGCTACTGCGCCTGCTACCCGTCCGCAGTCTGTGGAATAACACACCCTAAGATGAAAGCCGACCTCCGGGTCGGCTTTTTTTATGGCTGCTGCACGGGCTTTCTCATTCCGGTGACCTCCGGCATGATCTGCCGCATCATTTCCAGAAAACGCCGCAAGCGCGCCGGATAATAGCGGGACCAGGGGTAAACCAGATGCACCGGTAACGCTGCCGGCTGCCACTCCGGCAGCAAGTGCACCAGCCGCCCTTCCTGAATATCATCCTGCACCGTCCAGCTGGATACCACTGCCACGCCAAGTCCGGTGAGCGCCGTATTGCGGGCCACATACAGGCTGTCGGTACTCAGACGTGGCGTAATAGTCACTCGCGCCGTGGCTGGTGATGCCTCATGAAAAAGCTCCACATGACGTTGGTAAAAAGAGCTGATGGCAATCCAGGGGAGGTGTTGCAGATCGTCCGGCGTGTTAACGGCGGGAAAACGGGCCAGCAGCGCCGGCGACGCCACCACCGAGCGCGGCACTTCAGCCAGCAGCACGGACACGGTCGCCGGATCGACTTCAGCGCCTACCCGGATAGCACAGTCCAGGTTGTCGCCGAGAAAATCAACTGAACGATCGTTGAGCATCCATTCGATTGAGAGCAGCGGATAGCGCTGCAAAAATTCGGTTAACGGCTTCAGAAGCTGATCCTGGCCAAACGCGTGGGGAGCCCTCACCCGCAGGACACCGACCGGCTCATCCTCTTTCTGCCCCACCTCGTCTTCCAGCGCCAGCCAGCTGTCAATCACCCGTCGGGCATGCTGATAGCAGCGTTCGCCGTCATCGGTAAGACGGGCTGTATGGGTTGTACGCAGCATCAGGCGCACACCCAGCATGGTCTCAAGCGACTGCAACCGTCGGCTTACCGTCGCCTGGGTTGTTGCCAGCTGGCGAGCCGCCGCAGAGAGTGACCCTGCCTCAACGATGCGAACGAACGTGCGCATCAGCTCTACCCTGTCTATACGCTCAGCTCTTTTCATAGGTTTTATTATCATACGTTCAACGTATAAGCGTTTTACCACTGCGCCCGCTACCGTCGCAAGCCGTCCTGATAAAAAATAGCCGCACACGACGAATGAGGAACATCTTATGAACACCACCACAACCACCACCCAGGCCGTGAGCCACTGGGTAATCGTTATGCTGGCGCTTGGCGCTGGCTTCAGCGTGGCATCCATCTATTATGCCCAGCCTCTGCTGCCGTTGATGGGCACAGACCTGCACCTGAGTATCGAAGGCATGGGTATGGTCCCGACGCTCACCCAGGCGGGTTACGCCTTAGGCATCCTGTTTCTGCTCCCGCTCGGCGATCGTCATGACCGCAGGACCTTGATCCTGATAAAAAGTGCGGCCCTGGCGCTGTTCTTGCTGGGCTGTAGCCTGACCGGACAACTGCACTCCCTGCTGCTCACCAGCCTGCTGATTGGCATGGCCGCTACCATGGCTCAGGATATCGTCCCGGCGGCAGCGATCCTGGCACCGGAAGGGAAACAGGGTAAAACTGTCGGCACGGTGATGACCGGCCTGCTGCTGGGCATCTTGCTCTCCAGAACCGTAAGCGGCGTGGTGGGTGAAGCCTTCGGCTGGCGGGTGATGTATCAGCTGGCCGCCGCAAGTATTGCGCTTGTCGGCGTAGCCATGTGGGCCGTGCTTCCCCGCTTCGCTGTTCACTCCACGCTCAGCTACCCGGCGCTGATGCGCTCCATGGAACACCTGTGGCGTCGCTACCCGGCGCTGCGTCGGGCCGCGCTGGCTCAGGGTTTTCTGTCGATTGCCTTCAGCGCGTTCTGGTCAACGCTGGCGGTCATGCTGCTGGAACGTTATCACCTTGGCAGCGCCGTGGCGGGTGGGTTTGGTATTGCCGGTGCCGCAGGCGCGCTGGCCGCACCGCTGGCGGGTGGCCTGGCCGATAAGCTGGGCGCCGGTAAAGTGACCCAGCTGGGTGCCGCACTGGTCACCGTGTCGTTTGCCCTGATGTTCCTGATGCCGGCGCTGGGTGTACACGGTCAGTTGATCCTGATAGCGATCTCCGCGGTGGGTTTCGATCTCGGCTTGCAGTCCAGCCTCGTGGCGCACCAGAACCTGGTCTACGGCCTTGAGCCGCAGGCACGCGGACGTCTTAACGCCCTGCTGTTTACCGTCATTTTCATCGGAATGGCGCTGGGTTCGGCATTAGGCAGCAATATCTATACGCTGGCGGGCTGGACGGGCGTGGTTGGGCTGGCGACCCTGTGTGGCGCCATTGCGCTGGCTATCAGAGTGATTGAAAGCGCCCGGGTGCTGTCCGCACAGGCGGAAAGCGTGTAAAAAAAATGCCCAACCCGGACGGGTTGGGCAGACAAAACATGCCCAGTTTCAAGACATGTTCCAAAAGGTCTGAGTATTATCTGTTCATCTGGAACAACGACATACCCTGCATATCGCTAAAGGCTTTATACGAGGCCTGCAACGCCGCCTGCTGCATGGTGTAGGACGAAATCACCGAGTTCCAGTCCACGTCCACCAGGTCACTCATCTGCTGGGTCTGGCCCAGCGCGCGATCCTCACCCAGAGAATCCAGCTTGCCCAGCTCGTCCAGCTTGATGCCAAGGTCGGCGCGCACGGTCAGCACGTTGTTGAGGGAGTTGCTCAGGCCACGGTTGGCTTTATCAATTGCCGCGGTAAACGCTTCGGCCTTCGTTTCGTCATCGCCAACCGGCGTATTCAGCGCACCGATGGCAGCGTCGAGGATCTTGAACAAATTCGTTTCCTGAGTGCTCCCCGCCGGCTCCGGCTTTGCATTGCTGGTGAAGCTATCGAAAACTTCAGCGCCCGTATGGCTGATTTGCATCGTCCGCGCGGAGTCAACCTGCTGGCTGATTGGCGTACCGCCGCCCTGATACGTACCGGTCGCCTGGTCGAACGCCGCCGCTTCGGTTTTGTATCCTGAAAAGATATAGCGACCGTTACCGTCCGTGCTGTTAGCCAGGTTCATCAGCTGATCGCGAATACCTTGCAGGTTCGTTGCCAGCGAAGCGCGGTCATCGTCGCTTAACGTGCCGTTGCCCGCATTGACAATCTTTTCCTGAGCCGCCTGGATTGCGGTTGTCACCTGCGATAACACGTTCTCTTCCAGCGAGACTTTCGTCGTAGCGAAGGAGCGCGCCAGTGCATACTGGCTGTTTTGCGTTTGAGCCTGAGAGAGCACAACGGCCTGCGAAGCGGCAATCGGATCGTCAGACGGACGGTTGATGCGCTTACCCGTAGACATCTGCTCGCCGTAGCTGAGCCAGAGGCTTTGGGAGTTCGTCACGCCGCGCATGCTTTGCTCATACATCATTTGAGTACTAATACGCATTTTTTATGCCTCAGCCTTAGCGGATATTGATCAATGCATCAAACAGCGCGCTCGCCGTTTGCAGCACCTGCGCATTCGCCAGATAGTACTGCTGATAGCGTTGCAGGTTGCCATACTCTTCATCCAGGTTAACCCCGGAGATTGACTGCTGCTGTTTGGTCAGCTGCGTCACCACGTTCACCTTGGTTTCGCTGCTGGTTTTCAGGGACGCCGTGGTGCTGCCCACCGTACTGACCAGGGCGGCATACGCGTCGTTAAAGGTTTTGTTCCCACCGACCAGCTTGGCGCTCTGCAAATCCAGAAGCTTTTGACCGTTGGTATTGTCGCTTTCGCCGCTTCCTTTCGCGGAAGCCATCGCCAGTTTGGACTCGTCGCTGATCGCCACGTCCATATTCACGATGACGTCATTCACCGGCTTCACGATAAAGCTGTCTTTATTATTGGCCGAACCGCTAATGTTGACGTTGAGACCATCGAACGACAGGTTACCGCCAGTATCCGGCTTGGCCGTGAAGCTGGTGTTGTCTGACAGACGGGTGATGGTCCAGTCGGTACCGTTGTACTCAACTTTGTAGTTTGTCGCCTGCACCTTCGTACTGTCCGTCATCGTTGCCGTAACGGCCGCGTTCCCGGTGTTTTTGCCGTTACTCAGCACCGCCGGGGAGCCAAAATCAAACAGCTTACCGCCAGCATCCCCGTTCGCATCAAAGCCCGCCTGGTGCTGGGTATTCATGGCATCGGCAAACGCCAGCGCCATCTGGTTAAGCGTATTTCGCGCCTGATCCAGATCCTGAGAACGGAACGTTAACAGCCCGCCAAGCGACCCCGTGGTGATCTGTTTTTCCGAGATCTCCACGTTGCCCGCGGCGGCATCCACATAGGCAATCGTGGTACGCGCGGGATCCGCACTGGATTTCACCGCAGCAAGCTGGCTTGCGTTGCTGCCCTGAACCAGGGTGTAACCGTTGGCGATAGAGATGTTATAGGTGCCGCTGTCCTGCACGGTCACGTCCACGCCGACAATCTTGTTCAGCTCACTTACCAGCTGATCGCGCTGATCGAGCAGTTCGTTCGGGGATGCGCCCGCCCCTACGCCAGTCAGTCGGGAAATCTGGTCGTTGAGGTTGGCAATCTGCTTCGCGTAGTTATTGATCTGATCGACGCTGGTAGAAATCGCCGTATTCACCTGCGCATCCTGATCGCGGAGATACTGATCGTTGGTTTTGAACTGGTTTACCAGACCATCCGCCTTCCCGAGTACCGTCTGGCGTGCAGCCGGATCTTCTGCGTTACTCACCAGCGTTTGCAGACTTTTAAAGAAATCCTGGAGGTTGGCAGAGAGCGAGTTAGTGGTATCCGAAAGCACGTCGTCAATTTTTGACATCTGCTGGTAGCGCGTGGTCAGCCCGCTGCTCTGGTTCTGCGCCGCGCGCAGCTGGTTGGTGATAAATGAATCATATTCACGCTGAACGCCGGAGACATAAACCCCGTTACCCACCCAGCCGCCGCCGGTCAGGGTGCTGTTTGATGCGCCCAGAATGGTGGTCTGGCGGGTATAACCTGCCACGTTGTAGCTTGAAATATTATTACTGACGGTATTGAGTGCCGACTGCGCAGCACTGAGGCCACTCATGGCGCTGTTAATCAAACTGGACATGGGGGTTCCTTTTATACGTTCAGACACAAGTCCTGATGAAGGTTATCGGCAACCTCCACCGGGACTTGAGAACTTTCAGAACAGATTTTCGAGATCTGTGCTATAGGCTTTGCTGACCTTCTCAGACATGGATTTCAGCTGCTGGATCATGCTGGTCAGCTTGCGGGCATAGTTTGGATCGGTGGCGTAGCCGGCATTCTGCAACGCCTGAGCGCCCTGCTCTGGCGTGGCGGCCTGGGTCACGGCGGTGTAGCGCGGGTTCCGGCTCAGCAGCCCGACATAATCCGATAACGCTTCAAGATAGGAGCTGTAAACACGGAATTTGGCTTTCACCTTCACTGCCGCACCGTTTTCATATTCGGTCGTGGTGATTTCCGTGGTCGGCCCCTTCCAGTTGGAGGTGGCCTTCACGCCAAAGATGTTGAAGCTCGGCTCGCCGTTTTCCCTGCGGATCTGACGTTGCCCCCAGCCCGACTCCAGCGCCGCCTGCGCCAGAATCAGATGGTGCGGGACGCCACTCTCTTCACTGGCAAGACGCGCCGGCAGGGAGAGCTGCGCCAGGAAGACTTTGCTGTCGCCGGAGAGCGGCTCGTCACGCGTTTCTGCCGGCTTCGGCATCGCCTTACGTACCATCTGCGTCAGCGCCTGATTTTGATAACTGGTCACCTTTTCCAGATCAAACTTCATTGGCACCTGCTGCGGGGCCTCTTCAGGCGGCAGCCCCTGAGCGGCTGCGGTCTGTTTCACAATCATGTCCGCCAGGCCGAGCCCCTTTCCGGCGGTCATTTGCTGGGCAATCTGCTGATCGTACATGCTGGTGTAAAGCCGCGTGGAATCGCTGCTGAACATGCCATCTTTCGGCAGCGTTTCACGCATGCTTTTCAACATCATCTGCACGAACATGCCTTCCACCTGGCGGGCAACCGGGCGGATATTCGCCGACGGATCCTTACCCGCGTTGGTTTTCAGCTCGTTGAGCGACTGGGCATCCCAGGCGGCACTGGTCAACAGCTTGCTATCGGTCAGCATTTAGATGATTTCCAGTTTGGCGCGCAGACAGCCTGCACTTTGCATGGATTGCAGAATGGACATGAGATCCATCGGCGTTGCGCCCAGCGCGTTCAGGGCACGCACCACGCTGTTCAGGTTGGCGCTGGAGCGCACGCTCTGCAACGAACCGCCGCTCTGTCGCAAATCAATCTGCGTTTGCGGCGTCACCACCGTCTGACCGCCACCAAACGGCGTATCCGGCTGGCTGACGTTGGCCGAACGGTTAACCGTCACGGAGAGGTTGCCCTGCGCCACGGCGCAGCTGTCCAGCGTTACTTCGCGGTTCATGACCACCGAGCCGGTACGGGAGTTGATAATGACTTTCGCATCCTGAAGCGGCACGTTCACGTCCATATTCTGGATTTCGGCCAGCATTCGCACCTGGTTACTGCTGCCGGTTGACGTGCGGATCTGTACGGTGCGGGCATCCAGCGCGGTGGCGCTGCCGTAGCCCCGGCTGCGGTTGATGGTGTCAGCAATCTGCTGCGCCATCGTGAAGTCTTCGTTATTCAGTTGCAGGTTAATGGTGTTGCCGGTGCCGAACTGGGTCGGCAGTTCACGTTCAATGATGGCGCCGTTGGTGATACGTCCCCCGTTCAGCTGGTTTACCTGCACGCTGCTGCCGCCTGCCGACGCGCCTGCCCCGCCCACCAGAATGTTGCCCTGCGCCAGCGCATACACCTGGCTGTCGACGCCTTTCAGCGGGGTCATCAGCAGCGTACCGCCGCGCAAACTTTTGGCGTTACCCATCGACGAGACAACCACGTCAATGGTCTGCCCCTGGCGCGCAAACGCCGGGTACGACGCGGTCACCATCACCGCCGCCACGTTTTTCAGCTGCATATTGGTCCCGGCCGGGACGGTAATACCGAGCTGAGAGAGCATGTTATTCAGGCTCTGGGTGGTGAACGGCGTCTGGGTAGTCTGGTCACCCGTACCGTCCAGCCCCACCACCAGGCCGTAGCCGATCAGGGAGTTTTCACGCACGCCCTGCACGCTGGTGAGATCGCGAATGCGATCGGCCTGGGCAACGGTAGCCACCAGCGACAGCGCCACGGCGAAGAGAAATTTATACATAGGTCACCTCGCTTACATCGGCGATAGGTTAAGGAAGAAGCGTTGCAGCCAGCCCATATTCTGCGCTTCGTTGATATAGCCGTTGCCGACGTACTCAATGCGCGCATCCGCCACCTGGGTGGACGGTACGGTGTTGGTGCCGCTGATGGTGCGAGGGTTAACCACACCGGAGAAGCGAATAAATTCCGTGCCCTGGTTAATGGCGATCTGTTTTTCACCCACCACGTGCAGGTTGCCGTTCACCAGAACCTGGTCAACCGTGACCGTCAGCGTGCCGCTGAAGGTGTTGCTGGCGTTCGCGCCGCCTTTACCGTTAAAGGTGTTGCCGCCAGAGGCTTCCACATCCGCACGGGCGTTGCCGAACAGCCCTTGCAGATAGCGCGGTACGGTGTCGAAGCCAAAATTGGTTTTGCCGTCGCGGCTGGCGTTCGCCGACGAGCTCTTGCTCGCGCTGACGTTTTCCTGTAACACGATGGTCAGCGTATCGCCGACGTTACGCGGACGACGGTCTTCAAACAGCGGCTGATAACCGTAGTTAATCGGCTGCGCGGTCTGGAAAATGGAGCCGTTCACCACCGGCGCGGGGCCGGGAACGGGTTGGGCGGTAGTCGCACCCTGTACCAATGGTTTAGACGGGATCCAGGCACACCCGCTGAGGGTGACGGCCAGAACAGTCAGGATCGGATAACGAAACGCCGCGTTTTTTTGCATTGCCTTCATCTTCGAAAACAGGGAGCCGGTGCGACGTTTACCGCACCGGGCTACACCTTAGAGTTGCGTCAGTTTTTGCAGCATCTGGTCGGTCGTCGACACTGCTTTACTGTTAATTTCATACGCGCGCTGAACCTGGATCATGTTCACCAGCTCTTCCGCCACGTTGACGTTAGAGGTTTCCACATAACCCTGGTACAGCAGCCCCGCACCGTTCAGGCCCGGCGTACTCTCATTTGGCGTACCGGAAGACTGCGTTTCGGTGTAGAGATTCTCGCCGATGCTTTCCAGTCCGGTATCGTTCATGAAGGTCGTCAGGTTGAGCTGGCCAACCTGAACCGGCGCCGCCTGACCCTGCTGGGTAACGCTGACGATACCGTCACGGCCAATGGTAATGCTCAGCGCGTTCGCCGGAATGGTGATGGCAGGCTGCACCTGGAAGCCGCCCGCCGTCACCAGTTGGCCGTTCTGATCCACCTGGAACGAGCCGTCGCGGGTATAGGCAGAGGTTCCGTCCGGCAGCTGCACCTGGAAGAAGCCCTGGCCTTTAATTGCCACGTCTTTACTGTTGTTGGTCTGGGACAGGTTGCCCTGGCTGTGCAGACGCTCGGTGGCGACAGGGCGCACGCCGGTACCAATTTGCAGACCGGACGGCAGCGTGGTTTGCTCAGAAGACTGCGCCCCCGGCTGACGAATCGTTTGATAAAGCAAATCTTCAAAAACCGCACGCTGGCGCTTGAAACCGTTGGTGCTGACGTTTGCCAGGTTGTTGGCAATCACATCCATGTTGGTTTGCTGTGCGTCCAGACCGGTTTTCGCGATCCATAAGGAACTGATCATAGGGAGTCCTGTTAACTCATAGCCAGAAGTTGGTTAGCCTTGCTCGCGTTTTCATCTACGCTGCTGATGATTTTCATCTGCATTTCGAAGCGGCGGGCGCTGGCGATCATGTCGGTCATGGCTTCGACCGGTTTGACGTTACTGCCTTCCAGCACGCCGGACATCACGCGGATGGTCGGGTCGGCCTGTAAGGTGGCGCCGCGAGTGGCCTGCGCGGCCTGGGTCAGACGGAACATCCCGTCATCGCCACGCTGCACCTCATTGCCTTCCGCTTTCACCAGCTTCAGACGACCGACAGGCGCAACGGTGTTGGCCGGGTCGCCCGGATTCAACGCCGAGATGGTCCCGTCTGCCGCAATGGTCAGCTCTGACCCTTCAGGCACCGTCAGCGGACCGGCTTCGCCCATCACCGGATGCCCCTGAATCGTAAGCTGTCCGGTGGCGCTCACCTGAATGTTACCGTTGCGGGTATACCCTTCCGCGCCGTCAGCCGTTTGCACCGCCAGCCAGCCGTCCTGCTGAAGGGCCACGTCCAGCGGACGCGCGGTGTAATCCATCTGGCCTGGCGTCATGTCGGCACCCGGCGTGGAGGCGGTGACCAGCGTACGCGTAGGCAATGACAGCCCTTCAACCGGCACCGCACGCAGCGCGTTGAGCTGCGCGCGAAAACCTGGCGTGGAGGCGTTTGCCAGGTTGCTGGCGGTAACAGCCTGCTGATTGAGCGTCTGGCTTGCCGCGCCCATCGCTGTATATATTGCGTGATCCATTGCGCTTTCCCGTCAGCTGCTTAACGCAGGTTAACCAGCGTGTTGAGGATCTGATCCTGGGTTTTGATGGTCTGCGCGTTCGACTGGTAGTTACGTTGCGCGACGATCATGTTCACCAGTTCTTTACTCAGATCGACGTTGGACGCTTCCAGCGCGCCGTTGGTCAGCGTGCCGAAGTTACCGGAGCCCGCGGTGCCCAGCAGGGCAACACCGGAAGACTGCGTGGCAGACCAGACGTTATCCCCTTCGGACTTCAGGCCTTCGTTGTTGGCGAAGTTAGCCAGCACGATCTGGCCCAGCACCTGGGTCTGTTCGTTCGAGTAGTTACCGACAACGGTGCCGTCATCGTTGATCTGGTAGCTCACCAGGTCGCCCGGCTTATAGCCGTTCTGGCTCGTCGCCACGATGTTGTTCGCACCGGTGTTCTGCTGCATGGAGTTCGCGAAACTCATGTCAAACGTGGCTGGCGTCGCACCCGGAACGGTGCCTGTTGTGATCTTGATATCATCGCCACCCGTCAGTACGCCGCTCGCGTTAAAGGTCAGCGTTGTTGCCAGCTTAGCGGTATCTCCCGCTACGCTGCCGTCCTGCGCATACACTTTCCATGAGTTTGCCGGAGTCGCGTTTTTGACATAGAACAGGTTCATGTTGTGCGCATTACCCTGGCTGTCAAACACCGTCACGGTGCCTTTCTTGTTGTAAGAGTCAGGGTTGGTCGAATCGAAGGCGACGGTTGGCGCGGTATCGGTGGAGTTCAGGTTGATCTGCTGAGAGGCCGTGGTGGTGGACTTCGCCGCCATCAGCGTCGTGGGAATGGAGATCGCCTGCGGATTCGCACCGGTTTGCACCGTAGGAGGCGTGCCTGCAACCGGGTAACCGGTTAACTGAAGCCCCTGCATGTTCACCAGGTTACGGTTTTCATCCAGCTTGAACTGGCCGTTACGGCTGTAGAACACGGAACCGTTAGCGTCCACCATGCGGAAGAAACCGTTCTGGCTGATGGCGACGTCCAGGCCGCGACCGGTGTTGGTGGTCGTGCCGTCGGTGAAGTCCTGGGTGATACCCGCAACCTTCACGCCCAGACCCACTTTAGAGCCTGCAAACATATCTGCAAAAGACGCAGAACCGGATTTAAAACCATAGGTCGCGGAGTTGGCGATGTTGTTGCCAATGACGTCCAGGTTGGTGGCCGCAGCATTCAGGCCGCTGACCGCTTGAGAAAAGGCCATGACTTACTCCTGATAAGTATGAAGGCTTAGATAATCTGCCGAACTTCGTCGAGTGTGGTGGTACCGGAAGTACCCAAATCCAGTTTGTTGCCATCGCTACCCTTGATGACGCCCTGAACCAGGGCAAACTGTAGCGGCTGCGCCACCAGCTGAGTGGTGCCGCTGCTGGCGCTAATCGCAACCTGATACGAGCCGTTAGGGGCTTTGGTGCCGTCGGTCAGGCTGCCATCCCAGGTAAAGGTATGTACGCCCGCCTTAAGCTCGCCAATCTCAATCGTGCGCACCACGTTGCCGCTGGCGTCTTTGATTGTGGCGGTGACTTTGTCGGCCGGCTGCTGCAACTCAACGCCAAACGGCGTCGTGGTTGTGGTGGATGTGCCTTCGGTGGTGCTGGTACCCGCCAGGATCGTGGTCCCCGGGATCATCACTCCATGACCGATCAGGTTGGCGGCCTGTAAGGACTGGCTGTTATCGATTTGACCGGAGACAGAGCCCAGCGTGGTGTTTAGTTTCTCAATGCCGCTGACGGTGCTGATCTGCGCAAGCTGCGTGGTCAGTTCGTTGTTCTGCATCGGGTTGGTTGGATCCTGATTTTTCAGCTGCGCCACCAGCAGGGTCAGAAAGCTGCTCTGTAAATCGGAGGCATTGCTCCCGGTAAGGGAACTGGAACCGGTCGCACTGCTGGTGCTGCTGACGCCGGTATTGGTCGGGTCATTCACGTTTACGGCGATGGACATGCGTGTCTCCTTTACTGGCCGAGAGTGAGTGTTTTGAGCATCATGCTCTTCACGGTATTAAGCACTTCGACGTTTGCCTGGTAGCTGCGTGACGCGGACATGGAGTTCACCATCTCCCCGACCACGTCCACGTTTGGCATTTTCACGTAACCGCTGGCATCCGCGAGCGGATTGCCTGGCTCGTAAACCAGCTTGTCAGGTGCCTGGCTCTCAACCACATCCGCCACCTTCACGCCGCCCGTTGCCGCACCCGGTGCAGCATCCACCTGGAAGACGACCTGTTTAGCGCGATACGGTTGTCCGTCCGGGCCGGTCACGCTGTCGGCGTTGGCCAGGTTGCTGGCCGCCACGTTCAGTCGTTTGGACTGCGCCGTTAATGCCGAACCGGCGATATCAAAAATATTCAGCAAGGCCATTTACTAATTGCCCCCCTGTAGGACGGTCATCATGCCTTTGATTTGCCCGCCGAGAAGCGTCAGGCCGGTCTGGTATTGCAGACTGTTATCGGCAAACTGAGTGCGCTCCCGGTCCATGTCGACGGTGTTACCATCAAGCGAAGGTTGATCGGGAATACGGTAAAGTAAGTCGGTTGATGGCGCGGTCATCGCCTGAGCGGGAATATGCCGTGAGGATGTCAGGGCAAGTGAGACACCCGTTCCTTCGGCACGTCCACGCTCCATCACTTTTTTAAGTTCACTGGAAAAATCAATATCGCGCGCCTGATACCCGGGAGTATCCGCGTTGGCGATATTGGCGGCTAAAATCTCCTGCCGCTGGGCGCGTAAGTTGAGCGCTTCCTGCTGAAAACGTAACGCGGCGTCGAGTTTATCGAGCATGTCTCCTCCGCTGATGAGAAAATTTCAGTTCACAGCTTAAATCTCACCCCGTCTCCCCTATCGACGGAATAAGCGCAAAATGCGTCGCTATTTATTGCGTTGATGCAAAACCACTGCGGGTAGAATTTGCTTAATTCTGGACATGGTGGAACGTGCGATGCGGACTTTTAAACGTGGCCTGGCGGCGACCCTGTTGCTTTTGAGCCCTCTGGTGCAGGCTGAAGGGTTAGAGGACCAGCTCAATGCTTTCTTTGCGCAGAAGCTGGCCGGCTTCAGCGATGACGTACGCGTGACCGTGCGCACCCCGCCTAACCTTTACCCGTCCTGCGAAGCCCCGTCATTTAGCGTGACCGGCAGCACAAAGTTATGGG
This sequence comes from Enterobacter cloacae complex sp. I2, assembly GCF_014896205.1. NCBI lineage: Bacteria > Pseudomonadati > Pseudomonadota > Gammaproteobacteria > Enterobacterales > Enterobacteriaceae > Enterobacter > Enterobacter cloacae complex sp. I2. The sequence continues at coordinate 138,336 of NZ_JADBRA010000003.1, read as the reverse complement.
GCAACGTGAACGTGCTGGCGCGTTGCGCCAACGAAAAACGGTATTTACAGGTTGCGGTACAGGCGACGGGCAATTATGTTGTCGCCGCCGTTCCGATTCCGCGAGGCAGCCTGCTGCAACCTGACAGCGTAACGCTGAAGCGTGGCCGGCTGGATCAGCTTCCTCCGCGGACTATGCTGGACATTAACCAGGCTCAGGAAGCGGTCAGCCTGCGAGATGTCGCCCCTGGACAGGCGATACAGCTCTCTATGCTGCGCCAGGCATGGCGGGTAAAAGCCGGACAACAGGTGATGGTGGTCGCCAATGGCGACGGCTTTAGCATCAACAGTGAAGGAAAGGCGCTGAATAACGCCGCAGTGGCGCAAAATGCCCGGGTCAGAATGTCCTCAGGCCAGGTGGTCAGCGGCACGGTCGGTCCTGATGGGAATATTCTGATTAACCTGTAATCTTTTTAAAGATTTCGCGGCGACTGCCGATAAATATTCAACAAATGATGATGTCAGGCGCAAACGCCGCGAACCCTCGATGAGGACAACACTATGAGCATTGATCGTACATCAGCCCTGAAGCCGGTTAGCACTGTACAACCTCGCGAAACGAACGAGGCTGCCCCGCAGAAAGCGCGTCTGGAAAAAACGTCGACCGCTAACAGCACCAGCGTCACGCTGAGCGATGCGCAGTCGAAGCTGATGCAGCCGGGCAGCAGCGATATCAACATGGAACGTGTTGAAGCGCTGAAAACGGCTATTCGTAACGGCGAACTGAAAATGGATACCAGCAAAATCGCTGATGCGCTGATTCAGGACGCACAGAGTTTCCTCCAGAGTAACTAACCGTATGAGTCGACTGTCAGAAATACTGGATCAGATGACGGTGGTCCTGAACGACCTGAAAACGGTGATGGACGCAGAACAGCACCACCTCTCTTCTGGTCAAATCAACGGCAGCGCGTTGCAACGCATTACTGAAGACAAAAGCTCGCTGCTGGCGACCCTGGATTATCTGGAAAAACAGCGACGCGCTGAGCAAGACGCGAAACGCAGCGCCAATGACGAGATCAACGAACGCTGGCAGACCATTACAGAAAAAACCCAGCATCTACGCGATCTCAACCAGCATAACGGCTGGCTGCTGGAAGGTCAGATTATCCGTAATCAGCAGGCGCTTGAGGTGTTGAAGCCCTATAAAGAGCCGGGACTGTACGGTGCGGATGGTCAGACGTCTACTGCACGTATTACGGGCGGGAAAAAGATTTCGATTTGACGCAGTAGCGGCACGTCATGAAACGGGGAGCACCGTCTGGTGACTCCCCTTTTGGCGTTTATACCGTGCGGCGGGTGAACTCTTTCACCTTGAAGCCAAGCACCGCCAGCGTGGCAAAATATGCCACTACGCCCACGGCCACCACGGCCATCAGACGCATCAGGCGATATGGCATAGTGCCCTGCGCCCAGTCAGGCATCACGTACAGCATGCCAACCAGCGCTGCCGCCATCACCAGTACCGCGATCACCAGGCGCAGCAGGAAGCTTGCCCAGCCCGGCTGCGGGGTGAAGATATCCTGCTTGCGCAGCTGCCAGTACAGCAGCCCGGCGTTGAGACAGGCCGCCAGACCAATCGACAGTGACAGACCCGCGTGTTTCAGCGGACCAATAAACGCCAGGTTCATCAGCTGAGTCATGATCAGCGTCACAATGGCAATCTTAACCGGCGTTTTGATGTCCTGACGTGAATAGAAGCCGGGCGCTAGCACCTTCACGACAATCAGCCCCATCAGCCCCACCGAATAGGCCACAAGCGCACGCTGCGTCATGGCGGCATCAAAGGCGGTGAATTTTCCATACTGGAACAGCGACACCGTCAGCGGTTTCGCCAGGATCCCCAGCGCCACCGCGCTGGGTAACGCCAGCAGGAAACAGAGACGCAGGCCCCAGTCCATCAGGCGGCAATATTCATCATGATTGCCGCTGGCAAAACTTTTCGACAGCGACGGCAGCAGAATAGTCCCCAGCGCCACGCCCAGCACCCCGGACGGAAACTCCATCAGGCGGTCGGCGTAATACATCCAGGAGACCGAGCCCGACACCAGGAAGGAGGCAAAGATGGTATTGATGATGAGCGAGATCTGGCTGACGGAGACGCCGAGGATCGCCGGTCCCATCTGTTTGATAACGCGCATTGCCCCCGCGTCTTTGAAATTGATGCGTGGCAGAACCAGCATGCCGATCTTTTTCAGATGCGGAAGCTGGTAGGCAAGCTGTAGTACGCCGCCGACGGTCACGGCCCAGGCCAGCGCCAGCACCGGCGGGTTAAAATGCGGCGCGGCGAACAGCGCAAAGCCAATCATGCTGACGTTGAGGAACGTGGGGGCAAAAGCCGGAACGGAGAAGCGGTTCCAGGTATTCAGGATGGCACCCACCAGTGACGCCAGTGAAATCAGCAGGATATAGGGGAAGGTGATACGCAGCAGCTGCGTCGTCAGGGCAAATTTATCCGCCGTGTCGGCAAAGCCCGGTGCCGTTACCATGATTACCCAGGGCGCTGCCAGCATCCCAAGAACGGTGACGATCGCCAGCGCCAGGGTCAGTAAACCGGAAACGTAGGCCACAAAAACACGGGTGGCATCTTCGCCCTGCTTGCTTTTATATTCCGCGAGGATCGGGACAAACGCCTGTGAAAAGGCCCCTTCGGCAAAAATACGGCGCAGCAGGTTCGGCAGCTTAAACGCGACGAAAAAGGCGTCCGTTGCCATCCCTGCGCCAAAAACCCTTGCCACAATGGCATCGCGCGCAAAGCCAAGCACGCGGGAAAACATGGTCATCGAGCTGACGGCTGCCAGCGATTTTAATAAGTTCATTAACGTGAAGTTCCACAACCCTACGGATTTGTAGGCCGGGTAAGCGTTAGCGCCACCCGGCAAAGCCAACAAGCGGCGCTTAGTCTAACCGGATTTTAAGGAATTACTATCGGCAGATGTTACAGCGGGTTATTCCGACATCGCGTCGCGCCAGAGTCGTTCCACAATGCGTTGCGCCAGAATTGCCTGCTCGCCGGACGTTTCAGGCACCGTCTGATTTTGCACGCAGGTGATGAAGTGACGCGCGCAGCCTACAAAGCCGCGCTGCTCCAGCGTGCTCTGCCAGCCGGGAACGGGTAACGCGACCACGCCGTTGCCCTTCTCTTCCCGCCACTCACGCATATCGGTGACGTCATACAGCGCCCCATCCGTAACGGCCTGCACGGACTCGCGCTGGCTGCCCGCCCGGCGGTGCATGCTGGTCGTCACCTGCACATGTTCAACGGCAAAATGATGCTCGGCGTAGACCATCTCGCCCTGCTCGTTAGTCAGCAGCGTGCCGCTTTGCAGGCGTGCATTTCCGTTACTCAGCCACAGCGCCGTATCCACAACGTGGAGATAATCATCCAGCAGCGTGAAGCGCAGATCGTTCGGCCCCACGCTGTCGGTACGGTGCTTATCCATTCGCAGAGAGGCAAACGAGCCGGACTGAGCCTTGAGCTGCTGATAGAGCGGGGCGAAACGGCGGTTGAAACCGACCATCAGCGTCAGCTTTTTACGCGCAGCCAGCTCAATCAGACGTTCAGCATCCTGCACATTTTCCGCCAGCGGCTTATCCACGCAGACGTGAACGCCCGCGTTCAGCAGCTCGCTCACCACCTGGTAGTGCGTTGCCGTAGAGGTATGCACAAATACCGCATCACATTCACGGGCTAAATCCTGTAGCGAACCGGCATAAGGGATGCGCCAGGTTTCGCAGATGCGCTCTGCTTTTTCACGGGTAGGCGACCACGCCCCTTGCAGCGTCCAGTCTGACGCTGCGCCTAAAACGGGCAGCCAGGCTTTTTGCGCAATCCCGCCCAGGCCCACAACGCCAATGCGTAATGTTGTCACGTTTAATCTCCCAGGTGTGCGAGTAAAGCATCCAGACGCTGCTTCAGCCCGGCAACCTCTTCTTCCAGGGCTGCCACGCGCGCGGTCAGGCTGTCGTTTGACGCTGGCGCGTCGGAGTCAGCGGCCAGCGCAGAGGTATCCACGTCGCCGCTGAACAGGTGCATATAGCGGCTTTCGCGCTTGCCCGGCTCGCGGGGTAAGCGCACCACGTAAGGACCGTCCTCACGTGACGCCAGCCCCTCCAGCGTCTGTTCAACGTCCTGCATATCACGAAATTCATGCATGCGAGAGGCGCGCGTACGCAGTTCCCCCGGCGTCTGCGCCCCGCGCAGCAGCAGCGTGGTGATAACAGCCACTTCCGCAGCGCTGAGTTTTAAATCGCCAAATTCAGAATTACAAAAGCGCTGTTCATATTTAGTGACGCGATTGCCGAAGCCGCTGACGGTACGCAGGTAGTGGCGTTTCACCAGCTCGTCGAGGATATCCTGCACCTCGTGTTCGCCCAGGTTCATCACCGGCTCACGGTTCGTCTTCTGGTTGCAGGCCATCGTGACGGCATTGACGGAAAGGGGATACTGTTCCGGCGTCGTGACCTGCTTTTCCAGCAGGCAGCCAATCACGCGCGCCTCGGCGCCATTTAACTGATATTTCATCTTTTCTCCTTAACGACCTGCGGTCCACTCCTGCGTGGTGAGCGCGGTGAGGACATGGTCCCGCCACTCGCCGTCAATCAGCAGGTAATCTTTGGCATAGCCCTCTTTTTCAAACCCCAGACGGGCCAGCAGATCGCCGCTGCGCTTATTGTGCGGCATATAGTTCGCCATAATGCGATGGATATGCTGCGTGCGCTGCATGTAGCGGATCGCCGCCGTCAGCGCCTCAAACATAAGCCCCTGCCCCTGCCATTTTTGGCCAATGGAATACCCAAGGTAACAGGCGTGAAACGACCCGCGCACCACGTTTGAAAAATTGGCAATGCCAACGATCTCTTTCTCTTCCGGATCGAGAAGCGCGAAATAAAACGCGCTTCCCTGCTTGTGAAATTCCGCAATCATACTGAGGCGCGCCTGCCAGCCGGAGGGGTAGCAGTGGCTCTCGTCCCGAACGGGTTCCCAGGGTTTTAAAAACTGGCGATTCTCGGCGTAATAATCCGCCAGACGCCAGGCATCACGCTCATGCACCAGACGAACGACCAGCCTGTCCGTCGTCAGACGCACTTTTGGCACATTACTGCGATAGCCAAACATCGATACCACTCCTTCCCGTCGATTCTGCTCTGCCAGTTAGCTTTACTATACCTGTGCCTGTGCCTTCTGTGAAAACAGTGACATACCATTTTGATCGCTTTTCACATTTTTCGATGAGAACTCTCTATCAAAGCACCTTTTTGATAAAAAAATATTGTCGCCAGCGGGTATGGGAAAAAGCGTGGCGGCACCGCAGAATGTTAGCGTGCTCACCTTCTGTTTTCCCTGGAGGGAAAATGTCCCGCGTATCACAGGCCAGGAGCCTGGGTAAATATTTCCTGCTCGTCGATAACATGCTGGTCGTGCTCGGCTTTTTTGTCGTTTTTCCGCTTATATCGATTCGTTTTGTCGATCAAATGGGCTGGGCGGCGTTGATGGTCGGGATCGCGCTGGGCTTACGCCAGTTTGTCCAACAGGGCCTGGGCGTGTTTGGCGGCGCCATTGCCGACCGCTTCGGCGCAAAACCGATGATTGTCACCGGCATGCTGTTACGTGCGGCGGGCTTCGCCACGATGGCCATCGCGCATGAACCCTGGCTGCTGTGGTTCTCCTGTTTCCTTTCCGGCATTGGCGGCACCCTTTTCGACCCGCCGCGTACCGCGCTGGTGGTTAAGCTGATCCGCCCGCAACACCGGGGTCGCTTCTTCTCAATTTTAATGATGCAGGACAGCGCCGGCGCGGTCGTGGGCGCCCTGCTGGGAAGCTGGCTGCTGCAATACGATTTCCGCCTGGTCTGCGCCACCGGCGCGGTGTTGTTTATTCTCTGCGCGCTGTTTAACGGTCTTTTTCTGCCTGCGTGGAAACTGTCGACAGTTAAAGCGCCAGTGCGGGAAGGGCTTGACCGCGTGCTGAGCGATAAACGCTTCGTCACGTATGTGTTAACCCTGACCGGCTACTACATGCTTGCCGTGCAGGTCATGCTGATGCTGCCGATCATGGTTAATGATATTGCCGGCACGCCGGCGGCGGTGAAATGGATGTATGCCATTGAGGCCTGCCTCTCTTTGACGCTGCTTTATCCGATTGCCCGCTGGAGCGAGCGCCGTTTCCGGCTTGAGCACCGTCTGATGGCCGGGCTGTTGCTGATGACGCTGAGCATGATGCCCATCGGCCTGGTGAGCTCACTCCAGCAGCTGTTTATGCTGATCTGCTCCTTCTATATTGGCTCCATCATTGCCGAGCCAGCCCGTGAAACGCTGAGCGCGTCGCTTGCCGACGCTCGCGCCCGGGGCAGCTACATGGGGTTCAGCCGTCTTGGGCTGGCGCTTGGCGGCGCACTGGGTTACACCGGCGGCGGCTGGCTGTTTGATGCCGGAAAAGCGCTCCATCAGCCGGAGCTGCCGTGGGTCATGCTCGGCATGGTCGGCTTTATGACGCTGATTGCCCTCTGGTGGCAGTTCAGCGATAAACGCAGCACGCGCGGGATGCTGGAGCCCGGCGCCTGACCTTCTGGCGGGAGGAAATTTGCCTCCCTCCACTATCAGTTTTTTCTGCTGGTTTCTGCTGGATCACCCTGACATACTGGCGTATCAGGACAGATGCGCCGATTTTATGTTGAGGAACGCCATGAAAAAGATCGTTATTGCCGCTGCGTTAGTTGTCAGTGGTCTGCTGGTGGGATGTAACCAGCTTACGCAGTACACCGTCAGTGAGCAGGAAATTAATCAGGCGCTGGAAAAACATAATAACTTTTCAAAAGATATCGGCGTACCCGGCCTTGCGGATGCGCATATCGTTCTGACGAATCTCGCCAGTCAGATTGGTCGCGAGGAGCCTAACAAAGTCACCCTTTCCGGCGATGCCAGCCTGGACATGACCTCGCTGTTCGGCAATCAGAAAGCGGACATTAAGCTGAAGCTCAAGGCGCTGCCGGTCTTTAATAAAGAGAAAGGGGCAATTTTCCTGCAAGAGATGGAAATTGTGGACGCGGTTGTGACGCCGGACAAAATGAAACCGGTGCTGCAAACGCTGATGCCTTATCTCAACCAGTCGTTGCAGAACTACTTTAACCAGCAGCCCGCCTACGTTCTGAGCGAAGACAAGAGTAAGGGCGAATCTCTGGCGAAAAAATATGCCAAAGGGATAGAGGTGAAGCCGGGTGAAATCATCATTCCTTTTACCGACTAAAGACTCCGGGCGCTCAGGCGCCCGTTTTTTTTAACGGAAGTGTGTGCAAACGAAAACGTTTCCGCTTATGATTTGTGTCCGGCAAAAACAGCCATCTTATGACTGATCTCTTTCAAGCCGGAGCTTCCATGACTGTACAATCCCAGGTTCTCAAAATCCGCCGCCCAGACGACTGGCATATCCATCTTCGTGATGGCGATATGCTGAAAACCGTCGTGCCGTATACCAGCGAAATTTATGGCCGTGCGATTGTAATGCCTAACCTGGTTCCACCAGTCACCACCGTCGAGGCCGCGATCGCCTATCGCCAGCGTATCCTTGACGCCGTTCCGGCCGGGCACGATTTTACCCCGTTGATGACCTGCTACCTGACGGACTCGCTGGATCCCAATGAGGTTGAACGCGGGTTTAACGAAGGTGTGTTCACCGCCGCGAAGCTCTACCCGGCAAACGCCACCACCAACTCCAGCCATGGGGTGACCAGCGTTGACGCCATCATGCCTGTTCTGGAGCGTATGCAAAAACTGGGGATGCCGCTGCTGGTGCACGGGGAAGTGACCCACGCTGACATTGATATTTTCGATCGTGAAGCGCGTTTTATTGAAACGGTAATGGAGCCGCTGCGCCAGCGTCTTCCGGGGCTGAAGGTGGTGTTTGAACATATCACGACCAAAGATGCCGCAGAGTACGTCCGGGATGGAAACGAACTGATTGCCGCCACCATCACCCCGCAGCACCTGATGTTTAACCGTAACCACATGCTGGTGGGCGGGGTTCGCCCACATCTGTACTGTTTGCCGATCCTTAAGCGCAATATCCACCAGCAGGCGCTGCGTGAGCTGGTGGCCAGCGGCTTCCCTCGCGCGTTTCTTGGCACGGATTCCGCCCCGCATGCCCGTCACCGGAAAGAGGCGAGCTGCGGCTGTGCAGGCTGCTTCAACGCGCCGACCGCACTCGCAAGTTACGCAACCGTGTTTGAAGAGATGAACGCGCTAGAGCATTTCGAAGCCTTCTGCTCTCTCAACGGTCCACGTTTCTACGGTCTGCCGGTCAATGACACCTTCATTGAGCTGGAGCGTAAAGAAAGCCAGGTTGAAGAGTCGATTGCGCTCACCGATGATACGCTGATCCCGTTCCTCGCCGGTGAAACCGTAAGCTGGACGGTAAAACGCTAAAAAACTGTCGCCCCCTGTTGTCAAACCGACAATATAACTGTATAAATAAACAGTATATTACACAGGGGGCATTTATGCGTATTGAAGTCACCATTGCCAAAAGCACCGTCCTGCCTGCTGGCGCACTCGACGCGCTGGCGGGTGAGCTATCCCGACGTATTAACAGCACTTTTCCTGAAAACGATGGCGCCGTAACGGTACGTTATGCAACGGCAAACCATCTTTCCGTCATCGGCGGCGCGAAAGAAGACAAAGACCGCATCAGCGAAATTTTGCAGGAAACCTGGGAAAGCGCCGACGACTGGTTCATCACAGATTAAAATTTGCTCCCTCATTGTGTTTTTTTGCCGGGTCGCCCCGGCTTTTTTTCGTTTCGTCTCCTGTAAGTTCAAAATATTTCAGCATCTTCTTAGAAAATCGTGAACAAGATGGTGTTTTATTGCTCGAACAATCCTAAAAAGCATAAAAATGTGTTGCTACCCGTTTATTTTTTCCTTCTGAACCCTTATTAATTGATATACTGAAATTGCTTTCAGAAAAACATGCATTGAACCTCAAAGTCGTTGTCTTCTAACACGCATTAAGGGGGTTATAATGGAAAAGAATAGTGAAGTGATCCAGACCCATCCGCTTGTTGGCTGGGATATCAGCACCGTAGACAGCTACGATGCGCTGATGCTGCGTTTGCACTACCAGACCCCAAATCAGCAAAACCGTGATGAAGCGGAAGTTGGACAGACGCTGTGGCTTACAACAGACGTCGCCCGTCAGTTTATCTCTATTTTGGAAGCAGGCATCGCAAAAATAGAATCTGGCGACTATCAGGAAAATGAGTATAAACGGCATTAATCTTATGCCCTTCACTCAACAGGCACCCTCGCGGTGCCTTATTTATTTCGTTCTTGTATAAGCCCACATAGTTAATTACTCTGCTAACAAAGCGTTAGTAAAGAGAAGCCTATGAAATACGATTTGATCATTATCGGAAGCGGCTCCGTAGGATCTGCCGCCGGTTATTACGCCACGCAGGCGGGTCTGAATGTGCTGATGATTGACGCCCACCTTCCCCCCCATTCTGAAGGAAGCCATCACGGCGATACCCGTTTGATCCGTCACGCTTACGGTGAAGGTGAACGCTATGTACCGCTGGTGCTTCGGGCTCAGACGCTGTGGGACGAACTGGCGACACGCACCGAGGAGCGCATTTTTGAGCGCACCGGGGTCATTAACCTCGGGCCTGCCAACTCCACGTTTCTGGCGAACGTCGAGGAGAGCGCGAAAGCCTACCGCCTGGACGTTGAGCGTCTGGATGCGAACGGCATTATGGCGCGCTGGCCGGAAATTTCTGTCCCTGAAGATTATATTGGATTGTTTGAAGCCAACTCCGGCGTGCTGCACAGCGAAACGGCCATCAAGACCTGGATCGATCTCGCTGCCAAAGCGGGCTGCGCGCAGTTGTTCAACTGTCCGGTCACGGGCATAACCCACCATGCCGATGGTTCAACCGTCACCACGTCTGAGGGTGAATATACCGCCGCACGCCTGCTGGTCAGTACGGGAACGTGGGTGACAAAACTGCTGCCGGACCTGCCCATCCAGCCGGTGCGCAAAGTCTTCTCGTGGTTCCAGTCTGACGGGCGTTACAGCAGCCAGAACAAATTCCCGGCGTTTACGGGCGAATTACCCAATGGCGATCAATTCTACGGTTTCCCTTCGGAAAAAGACGCGCTCAAGATAGGCAAACACAACGGCGGGCAGGTTATTTCCTCTGCACAAGAGCGCAAGCCGTACGGAGCCTATCCGCAGGATGGTTCCGAAGCCTTCACGTTCCTGCGTAATATTCTGCCGGGCGTAGGCGGATTGCTTTACGGCGCAGCGTGCACCTACGACAACACGCCGGATGAAGACTTCATCATCGACACGCTGCCCGAACACGACAATACCCTGATCGTAACCGGGCTCAGCGGTCACGGGTTTAAATTTGCGTCGGTGCTAGGCGAAATCGCCGCCCAGTTTGCGCAGGGGATCGCGCCTTCGTTTGATCTCACCCCCTTCGCGCTCTCGCGCTTTGACAGATAATACCTCCACAGGCTCCGAATAACCGGAGCCTGTTTAGCGAGAGGGGCATGATGCGCAGACTGGTGAATTATCTGATCAATAACATTCGCGAGCATTTCATGCTCTACATTGTGCTCTGGTCTCTGCTGGCGATCGTTGACGTCATCTATATCGTATTCTTTTGAGAATACTCGCTGACATTTACTGACACTCCTTTAAGCTTATTTAACTTCTTTTTTTATAAAAACTCATCTCAAATTTATTGAACGAAGCGATTGAATTACATCGCGCAAACACATTCAAATTCGCTGAAATAAATTAAATAAAAATCATTATTCTTTTTTTTCAGTTGCATTATTTATTTAACCCGTTCATTTTTAGTGCACAGACATTTGAGAACGGAAATTCATATGCAATGGCGTAACTCCTCCAGCCGCTACGGAATAATATCCATGTGTTTACACTGGCTATTTGCGCTTGCCGTCTATGCCATGTTTGGTCTCGGCCTCTGGATGGTGACATTAAGCTATTATGACGGTTGGTATCATCAGGCTCCCGAATTGCACAAAAGCATTGGGGTTCTGCTGATGATGGGTCTGGTTATTCGCGTGATCTGGCGACATATCTCTCCACCCCCACCTGCCCCCAGGAGCCATGGTCGTTTTACCCGCATCAGCGCTGTAGGCGCACATATCGCACTCTATGCCCTGCTGTTCGCCATTCTGATCAGCGGCTATCTCATTTCGACCGCAGACGGCAAGCCGATCAGCGTGTTTGGACTTTTTGACGTCCCTGCCACGCTGGCTGACGCCGGTTCACAGGCTGACACCGCAGGTGTGGTTCATCTGTGGCTGGCATGGAGCGTGGTGATCTTATCGGTTCTGCACGGCCTTGCGGCCCTGAAACACCACTTTATTGATAAAGACGATACGCTGAAGCGCATGCTTGGCCGTTCGTCAGTTGACTCTGGAGCATAAAATGAAAAAACGCCTGTTGGGTATCGCATTAGGTTCGCTGTTATTCACCACCGGTTCGGCTGTCGCTGCTGACTATAAAATTGATAAAGAGGGTCAGCATGCCTTCGTCAATTTCCGTATTCAGCATCTGGGTTACAGCTGGTTATATGGCACGTTCAATGATTTCGATGGCACTTTCACTTTCGACGAGAAAAATCCTGCTGCCGATAAAGTGAATGTCACCATTAATACCAACAGCGTCGATACTAACCACGCCGAGCGTGATAAACATCTGCGCAGCGCTGAATTCCTGAACGTGGCGAAATTCCCGCAAGCCACCTTCGCGTCGACAGCGGTGAAGAAAGACGGTGATGAGCTGAATATTACCGGTAATCTGACGCTGAACGGCGTAACAAAACCGGTAACGCTGGAAGCGAAATTAATCGGCCAGGGCGACGACCCGTGGGGCGGCAAACGCGCTGGTTTTGAAGCCGCAGGCAAAATTCATCTGAAAGATTTTAATATCACCACGGATTTAGGCCCGGCATCGCAGGACGTGGAGCTGATTATTTCGGTGGAAGGCGTTCAGCAGAAGTCATAAAAAAAGGCCCGGCAGGCTTTTGCGCCGCCGGGCATCGTTTTACTCCGGGTCCGGAATACCCAGTTTGGTATTCAGTCGACCCCGGGATTTATTAAAGATCTTATTCCCGTTCTCGCGGCCGGCACGGCGGCGGCGTTGCTCTTCTTCAGGCAGCAGACTCTCTTCACTGCACAGCTCGCTACAGCAGCCATTGTACTTCTCGGCACAGGCAGGACACTGAATAAACAGCAGATGACAACCGTCGTTTTTGCAGTTGGTATGCGTATCGCACGGCGTACCGCACTGGTGGCAGTGCGCGATCACATCCTCTGAAATTCGCTCGCCCATACGCTCGTCAAACACAAAGTTCTTACCGATAAAACGCACCGGTAAACCCTGCTCGCGGGCGCGGCGGGCATACTCAATGATCCCGCCCTCAATGTGCCAGACTTTATTAAAACCGTTGTGCTTCATCCAGGCACTGGCTTTTTCGCAGCGGATCCCCCCGGTGCAGTACATCACGATCTTTTTGTCTTTATGCTCCTGCATCATCTCTACGGCTTTCGGCAACTGCTCGCGGAAGGTGTCGGCAGGGATCTCCATCGCATTTTCAAAGTGGCCCACTTCATATTCATAGTGGTTACGCATATCGATGAATACCGCGTCCGGATCGTCGAGCATCGCATTCACTTCAGCGGCCTTAAGGTACTCACCCACATTGCCGGCATTGAAGCTCGGATCGTCAATACCATCCGCCACAATACGCTCACGCACCTTCATGCGCAGCACCCAGAATGATTTACCGTCATCATCCAGCGCAATGTTCAGGCGAACCCCATCAAGCGCGGGATCAAACCCGTAGAGGAGATCGCGGAAGGCGCTGACCTTGCTTTCAGGCACGCTGATCTGCGCGTTAATCCCCTCTCGCGCCAGATAGACGCGGCCAAACACGTTCAGGGCGGTGAAAGCCTGGTAAAGCGCATCGCGGGTCGCCTGTGGATCGTTGATGGTGAAATATTTATAGAAAGAGATCGTTGTGCGCGGTTCGGTTTCGGCCAACATGCGCGCTTTCAACATCTCATTCGAAACGCGGTTGTGTAACACTGGCATGGTGTACAAGTCCTGCAATCGTTGAGAAATAAAAATCGGTCGGCATGATATAGCAAACAAAGACAATTTACATCCACACAATTTACGCTACATTTCAGTCAATCTGATTTATCAGACTTAACACTTGCAGACTCTTTCATGTTTCGATGACAGATATTTTGGCTATCCATTAAAAAATGAGACAATAGCCCTTCAGGACGTAAGAACACAGGACAGACATGACCCAGTTACCGAAATTTACTGCCGCGCTTTTGCACCCCCGCTATTGGTTAACCTGGTCAGGGATTGGCTTGTTGTGGCTCATTGTACAGCTGCCTTATCCGATCATTTTCCGCATGGGTAAAGGACTGGGCCGCATTGCTCAACAGTTTATGAAGCGTCGCGCCAGGATCGCGTATCGCAACCTTGAGCTTTGCTTTCCTCAGATGAGTGAATCTGAGCGCCACGACAGGGTGGTGAAAAACTTCGAATCGGTCGGTATGGGGCTGATGGAGACCGGCATGGCCTGGTTCTGGTCGGATAAGCGCATGGCGCGCTGGACGGAAGTGGCCGGCACCGGCATGGATCCCGTGCATCATCTCCAGGCCAACCAGACTGGCGTCCTGCTGATAGGCGTTCATTTCCTGACCCTCGAAATTGGCGCACGCATGTTCGGCATGCAGGCGCCGGGTATTGGCGTTTATCGTCCTAACGACAATCCGGTGATCGATTTGATCCAGACCAACGGACGCATGCGCTCCAACAAAAGCATGATCGACCGCAAAGACCTGAAGGGGATGATCCGCGCCCTGAAATCAGGTGAGGTGGTCTGGTATGCCCCGGATCATGACTACGGCCCGCAATCCAGCGTGTTTGTCCCGTTCTTTGCGGTGGAAGAGGCCGCGACGACCACCGGGACCTGGATGCTGGCGCGAATGTCCAAAGCCGCTATCGTGCCGTTTGTGCCGCGCCGTAAGCCGGACGGTTCAGGCTATCAGCTCATCATGCTGGAGCCGGAACTCGCTCCGCCGCTCGACGACGCAGAAACTACCGCGCGCTGGATGAACGGCATTGTGGAGAAATGCATTATGCTCGCCCCGGAGCAGTACATGTGGCTGCATCGCCGTTTCAAAACCCGGCCTCAGGGCGTCCCTTCTCGTTATTAATCGACATGCGGCCTTCCGGGTCGCATGTTGTTTTAGCTTTAAAAGCTCCCGTCATTGCGGCAATCATAACCCTGGCGCATAATTAGCAGGCTTATTACCTCACTGGTCACGGTGCCCTGCACCCCATAATGCGGATAGTTATGTCCCCCTCAGATGCTCCCATAAACTGGAAACGTAACCTGACGGTTGCGTGGCTGGGCTGTTTTCTTACCGGCGCCGCCTTCAGCCTGGTCATGCCCTTCCTGCCGCTTTACGTTGAACAGCTCGGCGTGACCGGCCACAGCGCGTTGAATATGTGGTCCGGGCTGGTGTTCAGCATTACGTTCCTGTTCTCCGCCATTGCGTCGCCGTTCTGGGGTGGCCTGGCCGACCGTAAAGGCCGCAAAATCATGCTGCTGCGCTCCGCGCTCGGGATGGCAATCATTATGCTGCTGATGGGCGTGGCGCAGAACGTCTGGCAGTTCCTGATCTTACGCGCGCTCCTGGGCCTGCTCGGAGGGTTTATCCCGAATGCTAACGCTCTGATTGCCACCCAAATCCCGCGCCAGAAAAGCGGCTGGGCGTTGGGTACGCTTTCCACTGGCGGCGTAAGCGGCGCGCTGCTCGGTCCGCTGGCAGGCGGGCTGCTGGCCGACCACTACGGACTGCGGCCGGTCTTCTTCATTACCGCCAGCGTGTTGTTCCTCTGCTTCCTCGTGACGCTTATCTGCATCCGCGAGAATTTCACCCCCGTGGCCAAAAAAGAGATGCTGCACGCCCGTGACGTGCTGGCCTCGCTGAAAAACCCAAAGCTGGTGCTGAGCCTGTTTGTAACCACCATGATTATTCAGGTGGCTACCGGCTCCATTGCGCCTATTTTGACGCTTTATGTGCGTGATCTGGCCGGAAACGTCGGAAACATTGCCTTTATCAGCGGACTGATCGCCTCCGTGCCCGGCGTGGCCGCGCTGCTGAGCGCGCCGCGGCTCGGCAAGCTGGGAGACCGCATCGGCCCGGAGAAGATCCTCATCTGTGCCCTGATCGTCTCCGTTCTGCTGCTTATCCCCATGTCGATGGTGCAATCGCCGTGGCAACTCGGGGTGCTGCGCTTCCTGCTGGGGGCTGCGGATGGCGCGTTGCTCCCGGCGGTGCAGACGCTGCTGGTTTATAACTCCACCAACCAGATTGCCGGGCGTATCTTTAGCTACAACCAGTCGTTTCGCGATCTGGGTAACGTCACCGGGCCGCTGGTCGGGGCGGGGGTTTCGGCCAGTTTTGGTTTCCGGGCCGTTTTTATCGTGACGGCAGGCGTCGTGCTGTTCAACGCCGTCTATTCCTGGCTCAGCTTGTCCCGGGCGCTACGCCCGGCGCGCATAACACAACATCGTGACGGCTAATTTTCTTATTCATACTTGCAAAATCATATAATCAGCTATTCTTTCCCTGAATACCTTCACGAAAAACAGGGAGACACTAATGACCATGTACGCCACGCTGGAAGAAGCAATTGATGCCGCTCGCGAAGAATTCCTCGCCGATAATCCCGGCATTGAGGAAGAAGATGCTGACGTGCAACAACTCAATATCCAAAAATATGTCCTACAGGACGGAGATATTATGTGGCAGGCCGAGTTCTTTGCTGATGAAGGTGAAGACGGAGAATGTCTGCCGATGCTGAGTGGTGAAGGTGCGCAGGCCGTATTCGACGGCGACTATGACGAAATTGAGTTACGTCAGGAGTGGCTCGAAGAAAATACGCTGCACGAATGGGACGAAGGTGAGTTTCAGCTCGAACCGCCGCTGGATACGGAAGAAGGTCAGGCCGCAGCGGATGAATGGGACGAGCGTTAAGCTCCCGCTACTCGTACGGGCCGTGGCTGGCATCGATGGGCAGCAATAGCGTATCGAAAATCAGCGAAAACGGCAGATCGAGCACGGTGAGATAGCGCCACGCGGAATCACGCACATCCCACTGTACGCCGGGATAGTACTGATTTCCGTGGCCCTGTCCGGGTATGGTGCGGCTGATAATGCTGCCGCAGCCGCTGAGCAGGCATGCCATCATCACGACAATGAATATTCTCATGAGTAACCTCTAAAAAAATACCGGCGATTAAGCCGGTATTTTATTTGGCGGGTGGCGCTTCGCTTACCCGCCCTACTTAACAACTTATTTCGCTTTCAGGGCCAGCGGGTTCAGCTTCACGTCTTTATAGTAGTTCACCCACGAAGAGTATCTCTCCGGCGCGGACCACACGCGGTAGTGAAGCCTTGCCATCGTCACCGGATCGCTCAGCAGCACCAGACGACGATCGCGGTTAAGCTTTTCTGGCGTCTCGTTCAGCGCCTGCTCAACGTGGCGATCGCGGGCGATCTCCAGCACCTGGCTGGCGCGGTGACGCGCGGTCGCCATTGCAGTTGCCAGGGCGTTGAATGACGGGTTGAACACGGCGTGCATAAAGCCATCATCCAGCGTGCGTTTGCGGTTCTGCTCCAGGTAGGTATCGGTATCCACCAGCACCTGCGGCGGAGAATACTCTTCCGGGATCAGGAACAACTTCCAGCGTTTGGTACGCAGGCCCACCGTCGAACGGCTGGAGATCACCGACACAAACGGCGACAGGATCAGCGAGAAGACGATTGGCGCAAGCCAGAACAGGAAACGCAGATCCAGCCAGGCCATCCCGACAGCCCACACCAGCCCCAGCAGCAGCTGAGAGCCGTGGCGCATAAAGGCTTCACTCCACGGCGTGGAGTCATCGTCACGCTGCGGTGAATTCCACACCACTTCCCAACCCAGGAACGCGCTCACCACGAATACCGTGTGGAACAGCATACGCACCGGTGCCAGCAGGACCGAGAACAGCACTTCCAGCAGCAGTGAAAGGGTTACGCGGCAGAAACCACCGTACTCCTTTGAACCTTTACACCAGATCAGAACGATACTGAGCAGCTTCGGCAGGAACAGCAGCACCATGGTCGACGCGAACAGCGCAATCGCCAGCTCCGGACGCCACTGCGGCCACACCGGGAACAGCTGGCGCGGTTGCAGGAAGTACTGCGGCTCCGTCAGGGCATGCACGACCTGCAACGCGGTCGAGAGCGCGAGGAACATAAACCACAGCGGTGCAGAGAGATAGGACATCACGCCCGTCAGGAACACCGCCCGGTGAACAGGGTGCATCCCCTTCACCAGGAACAGGCGGAAGTTCATCAGGTTACCGTGACACCAGCGGCGGTCACGCTTGAGCTCATCCAGCAGGTTCGGCGGCAGCTCTTCATACGAGCCCGGCAGATCGTAGGCAATCCAGACGCCCCACCCTGCACGGCGCATCAGCGCGGCTTCCACAAAGTCATGCGACAGAATGGACCCGGCAAATGACCCTTCACCCGGCAGCGGCGCCAACGCACAATGCTCGATGAACGGCTTCACGCGGATAATGGCGTTGTGGCCCCAGTAGTGAGACTCGCCCAGCTGCCAGAAGTGCAGACCGGCGGTAAACAGCGGCCCATAGACGCGGGTCGCAAACTGCTGGCAGCGCGCATACAGCGTGTCCATACCGGAGGCTTTTGGCGAAGACTGAATGATACCCGCGTTTGGGTTAGCTTCCATCAGACGCACCAGACCGCTCAGGCAATCGCCGCTCATGACGGAGTCTGCATCCAGTACCACCATATAGCTGTACTGGTTACCCCAACGACGACAGAAGTCATCGATGTTCCCGCTTTTACGCTTCACGCGGCGACGACGACGACGGTAGGAGATCTGTCCTTCGCCCTGCACTTCGGCAATCAGCTCCATCCAGGCTTTTTGCTCTGCCACGCAGATATCCGGGTTGTAGCTGTCGCTCAGGATGTAGACGTCGAAATGCGCCGCGTTACCGGTCGCCTTCACGGACTCCCAGGTTGCACGCAGCCCTGCGAATACGCGGTCAACGTCTTCGTTACAGATAGGCATGATCAGCGCGGTACGGTGCTCGGGATTCAGGGGTTCATCCCCGACCGTTGACGCGGAAATGCTGTATTTGTCACGTCCCATCAGCAGTTGCAGGAAGCCCATCAGCGCGGTCCAGAACCCGGCGGAGACCCAGCAGAACAGCACGGCGAACAGCAGAAGGATGCCGCTCTGTAAAATGTACGGCAGCAGCTGCATGAAGGAGACCCAGATATCCTGGCCAATCATGTCAGCAGGGTTTATCAGCGCCCAGCCCTGGTACGGCAGAATGGTTTTCATGTACCAGGTGGCGACGACCGTTTGCGCCAGCGTCAGCAGCAGCAGAATGTAACGACGAATCGTTCCCACGGTACGCCATTTCTGCTCGGACGCCTGCTGTTCTTTGGTCAGACGCGACAGATAGCGCGGCGTTACGTCACGCCCACGCAGGCGATCCCAGAAGCGGCCCACCGGGTTGGTGCGCCACGGATCGGGGAACATAGAGGAACGCGTGGCCTTCGGCATTGCCTGTAGCTGGTCACGCCCTTCGTCATCCTTGATCAACTGCCCTTCAGCCAGCGAGTCCGGCCATGCCTGCTCCAGACGTGCCTTCACTGACCCCAGCGGCGTATCATCATCACGGGAAAAGTGACGGTGTTCACCATCCAGCGCGGTGTGAACCGCGCGGATGTCGCTCGCAGGGAGTGCCGCTTTTTCAATGTCCGTCAGCGGCATGGCATCAATATATTCAGATGTATTATTCATTGGCAGGTAGCTGATAGCTCCAGGTTTCACTCAGCGGCTTATCGTTACTGACCAGCGCGGCGCGCATTTCAGTGGTCTGTTTCGGATCTTTCACCTTCACGCGCAGGGTCAAACGCCACCCTTTGGTCACCGGATTGTAGCGCACGGCGTTCTCAACGATTTCACCGTTATCGCCAATGCTCGCCTGTGACGTCACGGCAGTATCCGGCGCCAGTTTTTTCATATCCTGCCCGGTGAAGTCCACGATAAACGCCAGCGTGCCATCCGGCTGACGAATCAGGTTGGACTGCTTCACGTCACCCGTCGAACGACGCGTCTGCATCACGTACGCGTTATCCGGCGCGTGCAGTTTGTCTTCGTCACGGCTGAAGGTGATCGCATACTTGAAGTTCATCTCTTTACCGGCTTCCGGCAGCTGATCCGGTGTCCAGTACGCCACGATGTTGTCGTTGGTTTCATCGTTGGTTGGAATTTCAACCAGCTCAACCTTGCCTTTACCCCAGTCGCCTTTCGGCGTAACCCAGGCGCTTGGGCGCAGATCGTAGCGGTCATCCAGATCTTCAAAGCGGGAGAACTGACGGCCACGTTGCAGCAGACCAAAGCCCTGCGGGTTTTCCATCGCAAAGCTGCTGACCGCGAGGTGTTTCGGGTTGTTCAGCGGGCGCCAGATCCACTCGCCGTTACCGGCATGGATGGAGAGGCCATTAGAATCATGAAGTTGAGGACGGAAGTTGGTTGCCGGAGACGGCTGATTCGGCCCAAACAGGAACATACTGGTCAGTGGCGCAACGCCCAGCTTGCCCACTTTATCGCGCAGGTAAACTTTAGACTGCACGTCAACCACCGTGTCACGCCCAGGCATGATCACGAAGCGATAAGCGCCGGTCGCACGAGGGGAGTCCAGCAGCGCATAAATTGTCAGACGTTTGTCGGTTGGTTTTGGACGTTCGATCCAGAACTCGCGAAAACGAGGGAATTCTTCACCTGATGGCAGCGCGGTATCAATCGCCAGACCGCGCGCAGAAAGCCCGTACACCTGCCCCGCGCCAATCACGCGGAAGTAGCTGGCGCCAAGCATGCTGACGATTTCGTCGTTTTTATCTTTGCTGTTAATCGGATAAAGCACCTTGAAGCCTGCGAAGCCGAGGTCTTTCACCGTGTCTTTATCGTGTTGCACACCGCCAAAATTGAAATAATCCGGGCTGTACTTGATTTTGCGTACCGCGGTCGCCGTCACTTCATTGATGGCAACCGGCGTGTCGAAGTACATACCCTGGTGGTAAAATTCAAGCTTGAACGGGGTTTTAATATTGTTCCAGTACGCTTTATCGTGATTGAACTGGATCTGCTGATAGTCCGCGTATTTCATGTCGCGGAAAACGGAGGGCAGGTTACTTTTTGGCGCTTCATAGCTCTTGCCCGCCATCGATTTTGCCTGTTTTGCGACATCATCGATGTTAAAGGCCAGTGCAGATGAGGTATACAGTGACAACAGCACTGCAACACCCAACCAACGCATTTTCATCATTTGTGGTTTATGTTTCATAATAAGTAAGCACTTCCCCCTTTGTGTGCTTATATCGATCCGATCCATTTTAATGGAAACTCAGGCAATCCGACAACATTATCACTGCTTTGTTCAGCTCGCTGGCTCATGGATTAAGCAAATGAAAGAACCCGCTTTTCACTTTGCGTGCTTATCCTGGAGACAGGGTGTCGGTCTTGGTGTAGGGTTGGCTCCGAATGTAACCATTATGAGCCTTAGGGATAAGGCGAAAAGTCTGAGAATGCGCAAAGTTATATGAGCACAACCCCTGTACAACGTGAATATTTCCTCGACTCGATCCGCGCATGGCTCATGCTATTGGGGATCCCTTTTCATATTTCACTGATTTATTCCAGCCACACCTGGCACGTCAACAGTCAGATGCCTTCCTGGTGGCTTACGCTGTTTAATGATTTTATTCATGCCTTCCGCATGCAGGTGTTTTTTGTCATTTCTGGATATTTCTCCTACATGCTCTTTTTGCGCTATCCGCTGAAGCGATGGTGGAAAGTGCGCGTGGAGCGCGTGGGCATACCGATGTTGACGGCCATCCCGCTGTTGACGCTGCCGCAGTTCATTATGTTGCAGTATGTTAAAGGCAAGACGGAAACCTGGTCTAATCTCTCCCTTTACGAGAAATACAACACCCTGGTCTGGGAGCTGATTTCCCACCTCTGGTTCCTGCTGGTTCTGGTGGTGTTAACCACGGTGAGCTTGCTGATCTTCAGCCGGCTGCGCCAGCGCGCGAGCTCAACATCCTCTGCCTTTTTCGCCAACATCACTCTGGGCAAGCTGTCGCTGCTGTTTCTTGCGCTGGGGATTGCGTATGCCGCCGTCAGGCGTACCCTGTTCATTGTCTATCCCCCTGTTCTGAGCGATGGGCTGTTTAATTTCGTGGTGATGCAGACGCTGTTCTACATTCCCTTCTTCCTGATTGGCGCGCTGGCGTTTATTCATCCGCGGCTTAAAGCGCTGTTTACCACCCCCTCCCCCTGGTGTGCAGTGGGTGCTACGCTGGCCTTTGCAGCCTATCTTCTCAATCAGCGCTACGGCAGCGGGGACGCGTGGATGTATGAAACCGAGAGCGTGATAACGATGCTGATGGGCCTGTGGATGGTGAACGTGGTGTTCGCGCTGGGCCATCGCCTGCTGAATTTTAAATCCAGCCGCGTAACCTATTTCGTTAATGCTTCGCTGTTTATCTACCTGGTTCACCATCCGTTGACGCTGTTTTTCGGGGCATACATTACGCCGCATATTGCCTCGAATGCGCTGGGCTTCTTCACCGGTCTGGTCTTTGTGGTTGGCATTGCCATCGTGCTGTATGAAATCCACCTGCGGATCCCGCTTTTGCGTTTCCTGTTTTCAGGCAAACCTCAGGTTAAAGCGGGATAACAAAACGGCGCCATCAGGGCGCCGTTTTTACATCTCAGACATCAAAATAGCTGGCTGCGCTCGGTTAAAATCCGTTGATACAGGTCGGCGGTGTGCTCGTCGAAACAGACAAAAATAACTTTTTCCGGCATGGGCTTAAGGGAAAGGTAGTGATAAACGGTATTCACGGCGATATTTGCTGCCGCTTCCTTTGGATAACCGTAAACCCCCGTGCTGATGGCGGGAAACGCCATGGTCTTATAACCGTTATCGGCCGCAAGCCGCAGGCAGTTACGATACGCCTGCTCCAGAATCTCAGCTTCATGATGGTCGCCGCCGTGCCAGACGGGGCCAACGGTATGGATCACCGCTTTGGCCGGGAGATCCCCCGCCAGCGTAATGACGGCATGCCCCGGGGGGCACTCTCCCTGCTGCTGGCGCACGGTTTTGCATGCTTCCAGAAGCTGTGGGCCTGCGGCCCGGTGAATGGCGCCGTCCACTCCCCCTCCGCCCAGCAAGGAGGAATTGGCAGCGTTGACGATCACGTCAACGTGCACCGTCGTGATATCGCCATGAATAACGTCGATTTGCGGTCTCATAAACACCCTCTGCAACCCGCCCTTTTCTTAAGTGTATCGCAGAGGGAGAGGGAGAAAAACCGTCGTGAAAGATACGACTGCTAGCGGTAGTCCACCTGAACAACCGCGAGCGTTTTCTCTTCATTCAGGTATTTCATGGTGACAGCGGCCAGGTTTGAATGAGGATGATGTCCCCGGAGCGCCTCGTCATAACTGATGGTATGCGTTTTCATGCGGTTATTTTCCGGGCAGGAAATCGCAAACTGCTGATGCTGAGGAGCGACTTCGCACGGATCGGCCACCACCGCGCCACGAAAATGAATAACCCCACCATTTTCAATGGTTGCGGAATAAGCCGGAGAAAAAAAAGAGGACAGGATCAGTCCCAGACCAGAAATAATACACGCTGCGGATTTGAACATTATTTGTACTCCTCAATGAAATTCGTCCATGAGGGGTAAAAACGCTCCGTTATGACCTGTGAAGTATCAATTCAAGCAACCCGATTACCGGGTTCTTGATATCAGCATAGCTTACCTGCGCAGCGCCGCCACTTTAATAAATGATTGATTTCATGAATGATTAAAGCGTACTGGCCGGTGCATTCCACTGCTGCGATAAATGGAGCGAATTTTCATCAGAAACGGTGACAATCATTTTTACCGCATCCCCTGAGTAAATATTTAAACCGATCCGCGTTAAATCAATCGGCTGATTAACGGGTATAAGAAGGGTATTTTTCTGCCGCGCCGCCGCCGAACTGTTTCACGTTGATCGACAGTGCAACAAAAAGGCGAGATTTCCGTCTCGCCTTTTTTTATTCACTTACCGCCGAAACGTTCTGGCTCTTCTCGCGTCGGGCTGCCAGCCAGAGGCCGCTGTTCTTCATGGCATAGCCAAACAGTAAACCCAGCATGAGTGAAGGAACCACCAGCTTCCAGTCCCCCTGCCCTGCAAAGGTCGCGCAGGCACCCATGAACGTGCCGGGCACAAACGACAACAGCAGATGTTTTGCCTGAACGCACATCAGGAAGGCCACAATACCGGTCATGACGTAACCCAGGATTTCCATATGCGGTGCCAGCGCGCTGCCTTTCATAATGACCAGCGCCCAGACCACGCCACTTAGCAACGTGCAGCCTGAAATAAACAGCCCTTTGAGACCACCCTGCGGGCAGGCGAAGTAGGCCGTGCAGCCAAGGAAACCGGCCCAGCTCAACAAACCGAGCGACACCGCCACCCAACCCCAGAGGCCGGAAAGGATGCCAGTCGTGATTGCAATACAAAGTAATATATTCATGGTGCGCATCTTAGCAGATGCGCACCCGGGAAATGAGATCGGAAGCACATTACGTGCAAGTTGAAATGTATCGTTGCAGAATTTTTGTGATCTAAGTCACTCTTCGTTCTCTTCTTCCAGCTCATCCCACATGGCAGCGATAGCGTCACGCGTCAGCGGAGCCAGCGTTCTCCAGAATGGTGACGTAGCGTGCGCCTCCACTTTGCCCAGGAAGGTTCCAACCCACGGCAGGAGATACGTTTCGAACAGGGTTTCAATCGCCTCGTTCTCATCGTCACCTGCATTATCTTCAATCCAGGAGGCCGCCAGCAGCAGCGTACCGATATGATCGGCTGGCATATCCGTCAGCGGCATACCGCGTTCTGAGAGAAATGCCCGCACTTCCGCTTCAGTTGCCCCCTCCTGCCAGGCAGAACGATACGGCGACACGCGACACTCTTCCCCCACGAACAGCGCGTTATAATCGGTGGAAATCTGCTGCATATCGCAGCTTTTTTGCAAGCGTTCCAGCAGCTCATCCTGTTCCAGCGGCCAGTTCTGCGCCAGCTTACCTTCACGGATCAGGGTAAACAGCGGAACCAGAAGCGGATCCTGCGGCTGGCGGTAATATAAGGTGCCCAGCACGCGGCAAAGGATGGAAAACTCATTCATGTTTTTATTCCATTAGTCATTAAAGATCGGCAAATTCATCAATCGGCGCCATGCCGCGCGACTCAAGGAAGTCGAGCATACGACGCGGCGTGACGTTCAGGATGCGTTCTTCCGGGAAATTCACGTCCTGCAATATTTTCAGACATTCGCTGAAATCACCCAGCGTAAAGGCCGTGTGAGAATCAGAGCCCAGCGCCACCATTCCGCCCGCGTCACGCACGGCAGCCGCCACGTCGCGACAGTTGGCTTCACTGCCCTTACGCGAGTGCACGAACGAAGAGTTGTTGATCTCCAGCGCCACGCGGTGCTTCGCCGCCGCCTGCGCCACGGCCTGAATATCAATTGGGTATTTAGGGTTGCCCGGGTGGCTGATAATGTGAACGTTGCCGCTGGCGATGGTGGCAATCATCGCTGCGGTGTTGGTCTCTTTATCCTGCGGCGCAAAAACCGGCTCATGGAAACCGGCGAGGATCAGATCTAACGAGGTCAGCATCGGGCCGGTGCAGTCAATTTCACCGTCGGTATTTTTGATATTCGCTTCGATGCCGCGCAGTATCCCGATACCGTCCACCAGACGTGGCCAGATACGCATATTCACAAAATGCCAGTAGTGCGGCGCATCCGCCATATCCGGGCCGTGATCGGTGATCGCAAACAGTTTGATGCCTTTCAGCTTCGCCTGAGCGATATAATCATGGAGGTTACTGTAAGCGTGAGTACTGGCGACGGTGTGCATATGCAGGTCAACGGGATACATCTTTCTCTCCTCTGCGGTTTTTCCAAAGGATAGCAGTTATCAGCGTCGAATATTAGCAAAAACCCGGCGAACGCCGGGTTTATCTCAGTAGCCTCGCTGTCTGTCGACCTGCCCGGTCACCGCGTTGCCCTTCTCTATCTCGCTGATGGTATGCGAGATGTACGCCACGGCCTCCGCCGGTCGCGTCACGGCCGCAATATGGGGCGTCATCGCCACGCGTGGGTGAGCCCAGAGCGGGCTTTCTGTCGGCAGCGGTTCGCGGCTATAAACATCCAGCATTGCGCCTTTCAGCTTACCGCTGTCCAGCGCTTTCAGCAGATCGTCTTCCACCACGTGCACCCCGCGCGCCAGGTTCATTAAGTAGCTATCGTCTGCCAGCTGGTTGAGGAGCGCACCATTGATTATGCCCACCGTTTCCGCGGTATTCGGCAGCAGGTTAATGAGTACCCGTGTCTCTTTCAGGAACGCCGGGAGTTCATTCATTCCCGCAAAGCTCTCGACGCCCGGATAATCCTTACGGCTGCGGCTCCAGCAGCGCAGCGGGAAGCCCCACGGGGCGAGTGCCTCTGCGACTTTCGAGCCCAGGACGCCTGCACCGAGGATGCCGATGGTGAAATCTTCGCGCTGATAATCCGGGAGCGGTTCCCAGTGGGATTGCTGCTTAAAGGCCTGATAATCGTCGAAGCGGCGGAACCAGTGCAGCACCTGACTCACGGCATATTCCTGCATCTGCTGTCCCATACCGGTATCCTCCAGTCGGAACAGGGGAATATCTTCCGGCAGCATTTCAGGGTGAGCCTTCAGCTTGCTCAGGATGGAGTCTACCCCCGCACCGAGGGCAAACACCGCCTTCAAACGGCGGCCCTGTAGCATTTCGACCGGGGGATGCCAGACCAGCGCGTAGTCGGCATGTTCATTATCGCCCCGCTTCCATTCGCGAACGCGTGCGCCAGGCAGTGCCGCCGTGAGCGCGTTGATCCAGTAAGCCGTATCAAAAGTGGGGTGATAGAAGATAATATCCATAGTCATTCCTGCCTTTTATTGCGCTGTTTTATTTTCATTTTCAACTGGATTGCCAGCATAACAAATTTATCAGCGAACCGCGTTGCTGATAAAAGAGGCGCTTTTCGCACATTTCGGAATCAGGTTGCCTGAAGTTTGTATAAACGCGCTAAATTACTGAAAAAGTGGGTTGACGGCAGTACGGCTTTTCCTTACATTAGCGCCCGTCCCGGCAACAACGGGATGACAATATGGTGAGGTGTCCGAGTGGCTGAAGGAGCACGCCTGGAAAGTGTGTATACGGCAACGTATCGGGGGTTCGAATCCCCCCCTCACCGCCATATTTGAAGAAGAGCTCGCATGAAAATGCGGGCTTTTTTTTCGCATATTGCACGTCAGTGGGGGGATTCTAACCCTTTGGCTCCGAGCGAAACGCGTGTCGGGTGGCGCTTCGCTTACCCGACCTACAGGGACTTTACTCCTCCACCATCCGTGCGTACTCTTCGGTGAGAAAATCCACCAGCGTCCTGACCGACGGCAGCAAACCTCGTCTTGAAGGATACACCGCATGGATGACCTCCCGTTTGGGTTCCCACGCATTTAGCACTCGAATAAGTTCGCCTGACGCCAGCTGATCCTTCACCATCAAAATGGGCAGCTGCACCAGGCCTACCCCCGCCATCGCCGCTTCCCGCAGCGCCAGCATGTCAGTGGTCACCAGGCGCGGCGTGAAGTGAACTTCTGCTTTCGCGCCTTCCGGCCCGCTTAACTCCCACTTATGCAGATGCTTACCCGCGCCCATACTTAAACCCGGCCATGCGCTGAGTTCAGAAGGCGCCGTCGGGTTGCCCATCCGTTCCAGCAGTGCCGGCCCGGCAACCAGACAGTGTCCCCTGTCCGCCAGTACCCTTAATACCAGATCGCTGTCATCAAACGGGCGCGGACGAACGCGGATCGCCACGTCCACCCCCTCCGCCACGAGATCCACCCGGCGGTTGGTCGCTTCGAGCTGGAGGTTGATCCCCGGATAGCGCGCCATAAATCTCGCCAGCATCGGCCCCACGTGAACGTGCAGCAGGGTTACAGGGCAAGTGATCCTGACCATACCGCGCGGTTCAGCCTGTAGTGCCGCTACCGCCTCCTCCGCCGCTTCGGCCTCAACCAGCATGGCTTTACAGTGCTGGTAGAACGTTTGCCCCACCTCTGTCACCGTAAACTGCCGCGTGGTTCGCTGTATCAGCCGAACGCCCAGGCGTTCTTCCAGCTGCGCGATCCGACGGCTTAGTTTTGACTTAGGCTGATCGAGCGCCCGACCTGCCGCCGCAAAGCCGCCATGCTCCACCACCTTCACAAACCATACGAAATCATTGAGATCCTGCATACGCCTCCATTGTTCCATTTAAGGAACAGTGAATGTCATTTTCGCTATCTACCGGGGTATTAACCGTGAATATAAGCTAATTACATCAACAGAACATCAGGAGTTAATCATGAAAAACGTAACAGGCGTCTATACCGCCCCTCGTCCGCACTGGGTCGGTGACGGTTTCCCGGTTCGTTCAATGTTTTCTTACCAGACACACGGCGAACCGCTGAGCCCGTTCCTGCTGCTGGACTATGCCGGTCCCTACACCTTTCCGGCAGACGGCGCGAAACGCGGGGTGGGCGAGCATCCTCATCGCGGTTTTGAAACGGTGACCATCGTCTACTCAGGTGAAGTGGAGCACCGTGATTCCACCGGCAGAGGCGGCGTAATCGGCCCGGGCGACGTGCAGTGGATGACGGCAGGCGCCGGCATTTTGCACGAAGAGTTCCACTCCAGCGCGTTCTCGCAGAAAGGTGGTGAACTAAAAATGATGCAGCTGTGGGTCAACCTGCCCGCCAAAGACAAAATGGCGACGCCAGGCTACCAGAGCATCACTAAGGCAGATATCCCGGTGATCTCCCTGCCGGATAACAGCGGAACATTGCGCGTGATTGCTGGCCGCTTTGACGATGTCACCGGCCCGGCGCATACCTTCTCACCGCTGAACGTGTGGGATCTCGCGCTGCACCAGGGCAGCCACCTGACGCTCAATCAGCCCGAAGGCTGGAGCACGGCGCTGGTTGTACTTGAGGGGAGCGTGACGGTGAACGGTACCACGCCCGCCGGTGAGGCGCAGCTGGTCGTGTTGAGTCAGAGCGGTGACAAACTGCATCTCGACGCCAGCAGCGATGCCAAAGTGCTGCTGATGGCCGGTGAGCCGCTGAATGAACCGATTGTGGGCTACGGCCCGTTTGTGATGAACAGTAAAACCGAGATCGCCGAAGCTATTCGCGATTTTAACTCCGGCCGCTTTGGCCAGATCTAAACCTGATAAAGGAGAGCATTATGTCTACACCTGCTAACTTCAACGGTGCGCGTCCCGTTATTGACGTTAATGATGCCGTTATGCTGCTTATCGATCACCAGAGCGGGCTGTTCCAGACCGTTGGCGATATGCCGATGCCTGAGCTGCGCGCCCGTGCGGCGGCGCTGGCAAAAATCGCCACGCTGGCGGAGATCCCAGTGATCACCACGGCGTCGGTTCCACAGGGGCCGAACGGCCCGCTTATTCCAGAGATCCACGCCAACGCGCCGCACGCCCAGTACGTTGCACGTAAAGGTGAGATCAACGCTTGGGATAACCCGGAGTTTGTGGCGGCGGTAAAAGCCACCGGGCGTAAAACGTTGATTATCGCCGGTACGATCACCAGCGTCTGCATGGCATTTCCGTCTATCAGCGCGGTGGCGGACGGATATAAAGTGTTTGCGGTGATTGATGCCTCCGGCACGTACAGCAAAATGGCGCAGGAGATCACCCTGGCACGCGTGGTACAGGCAGGCGTGGTGCCGATGGACACGGCAGCCGTTGCCTCCGAAATTCAGCGGACATGGAATCGTGAAGATGCGGCGGCGTGGGCGGAAGTCTACACCCATATCTTCCCGGCCTATCAGCTGCTGATCGAAAGCTACGGCAAAGCGCAGGAGGTGGTGAAAAACAGCGAAGTGCTCGATTCGCAGCGTTAATGCTGCGCGGTGCGCCATAAGCTGATTAAGGCTTAACCGAACAGGCACGAATGCAGAAAATCTGCTTGACCGCTTTCGCGCAACTCCCTATAGTAGCGCCCCGTTGCCCCCCAAGCGGTCAGGCAGCAAAACAATATGGTGAGGTGTCCGAGTGGCTGAAGGAGCACGCCTGGAAAGTGTGTATACGGCAACGTATCGGGGGTTCGAATCCCCCCCTCACCGCCATATTTAAGATGAGAGCTCGTACGAAAGTACGGGCTTTTTTCTTTTATATTCTCCGTAAGGGGGGGGATGAGAACCCCCGACCGGGTTAGACAACTGGCGCAGCCAGTTGGACAGACTGAGAGCGAAGCGAACAGGCTGCCCGCAGGGCGAGCGAAGCGAGTCAATCCCCCCCAGGGCAGACTGAGCCGCCTCACCGATAAAAGAAAGCCCGTACAAAGTACGGGCCCGTCTTAACCATTCCTCAGCTATTCAGCTTTCCAGCCGGTTGCTTTCCCTCGGGAGCAGGACTCTGGCCGCTATTCAAACCCTCTTCATCCCTGCGATCCTCCAGCCAGTAATCGGCATTTTTTATCCCAAGCCGAACCGGGTCAAACTGGGGATCCAACCCCTGCGCGTTCTGGGTTTCATAGTCTTTCAGGCTGGCAAACGCTTTTTTATGCAACAGAACAATGGCGATAATGTTGAGCCATGCCATCAGCCCTACCCCAATATCGCCTAATCCCCATGCCAGATCCGCAGTGCGGACGGTGCCATAGACGGTGGAAGCCATCAGACATAATTTCAGCAGGAACGTCAGCCACGGGCGGTGAATTTTACGGTTGATGTAGGCGATATTGGTTTCAGCGATGTAGTAGTAGGCAATGATTGTGGTGAAGGCGAAGAAGAACAGCGCGATGGCAACAAAGTAATTACCAAAGCCAGGCATCATACTTTCCATCGCCGTCTGCACATAGCCAGGACCGGCCGCCACGCCAGCAATACCGGTATAGAGGGCAGCACCGTCGACACCCTGGACGTTATACAGCCCAGTAATCAACAGCATAAAGCCGGTCGCGGAGCAGACAAACAGCGTGTCGATATAAACGGAGAACGCCTGAACCAGCCCCTGCTTCACCGGATGGCTTACGGCCGCCGCGGATGAAGCATGCGGCCCGGTACCCTGCGCCGCTTCGTTAGAATAGACGCCGCGCTTCACGCCCCACATAATAGCCTGGCCCAGAATAGCGCCAAAGCCAGCTTCAAGCCCGAAAGCGCTTTTCCAGATCAGCAGAATAACCGCGGGAAGCTGATCGATATTGATAGCGATAATCACGCAGGCGACAATAATATAGCCCAGCGCCATAAACGGAACCACCATACTGCTAAAACTGGCGATCCTTTTCACGCCACCAAAAATAATAAAACTTAACAACAGGGCAAGTAATGCCGCCGTGACGTTCGGACTCAGGCCAAAGGCAATATCCAGACTCGCACCAATAGAGTTTGCCTGCACGCCTGGCAGTAATAATCCGCAGGAGAAAATGGTTACGATAGCAAATAACCATGCGTACCACTTCACGCCTAACCCTTTTTCAATATAAAAGGCAGGGCCGCCACGATATTCGCCGTTAATTTTTTCTTTATAAACCTGACCTAAGGTGGATTCGACAAAAGCAGAACTGGCCCCTAAAAAAGCCACAACCCACATCCAGAAAAGCGCACCCGGTCCACCAAAAGTAATGGCGGTTGCTACCCCCGCGATATTCCCCGTCCCCACGCGACCGGCCAGCGTCATCGTCAGCGCCTGAAACGATGATACGCCTGCCTCGGTAGGGCGTCCCTCAAACATCAGTGTAATCATATGTTTAATATGGCGTAATTGCAGAAAGCGACTACGTAGTGAGAAATAGAGGCCGACACCCAGACATAAAAATATTAACGCCGGGCTCCAGATAACACCGTTAATTGCACTAACCAGTTCGTTCATGTATGACCCTCAGCGTGATGTTCCAGAGGAAACGATCCCCCGGCGTGTTTCTTGTTAGAATTTTGTTTGAACAAGTACGAAACATAGATAATTACCCAGAAGACACCAACTTAATTTTTGCTGCTTAGTCATGTTCTGTGACAACATTCACGTTTGATTTTAACGAACAATTAGCGCGATCATTATATTTATAGATATTTTGTGGGTATTATAAATACATATCACACTTTTTCTTTTTGTATAAAAAACGCGCATAAATAATGGGCGGTAATATTATTAATACCGCAAAACGATTTCTAAATCCTGTTGAATGCTATAGGAAATAAATATGATTCAAACAAACGTCACTGTTTCAGTGGGAATAAACGAAGCTTCCCGGCATGACGCCGGGAAGAAATGGCTTGAAAGAATGATCTTAATCGGAATAGACTTCCAGCGTGCGTTGACACAGCGCTGAGCGGACGCAGTCTTCTTTTGTGAAGCGGACCACCCCAATCATCTCATCTTCCGCAAAACGTGACATGGCATCGCTGAGGCCGGACTTCACGCCCGACGGCAGGTCACACTGGGTAATATCGCCATTGACGATCACCGTCACGTTCTCCCCGAGGCGCGTTAAAAACATCTTCATTTGCGCAGCGGTCACATTCTGAGCCTCGTCGAGAATAACGACCGCATTTTCAAATGTACGTCCGCGCATATAGGCGAACGGCGCGATTTCCACCTTGCCAATCTCTGGTCGCAGGCAGTACTGCATAAAGGAAGCGCCCAGCCGCTTCACCAGCACGTCATAGACGGGCCTGAAGTATGGGGCAAACTTCTCCGAAATATCGCCGGGCAGGAAGCCCAGATCTTCATCAGCTTGCAGTACCGGACGGGTAACGATGATCCTTTCCACGTCTTTATGAATCAGCGCCTCCGCCGCTTTGGCGGCACTGATCCAGGTTTTCCCGCATCCGGCTTCACCGGTTGCAAAGATGAGCTGTTTACTCTCGATAGCATTCAGGTAGTGCGCCTGAGCCTCATTACGCGCCACAATTGGCGATGCGTCGCGGCTGTCCCGCGCCATGCCAATGGATTCTACGCCGCTCATCTGCACAAGCGAGGTGACCGATTCTTCTTCACGCTGTTTATGGCTACGTGAATCCCGTCTCAGCACACGTTTTGCTTCACGACGAGCTTTGATCACTGCTTTTTGTCTTCCCATGGATAGCACCTTGAGTTGTTGGTATTCATCACACGCGCCAGCATCGGCACGATTATGCGCACGAACATCAGAGGGTTGGCTTCCTTGTAAGCCATTGCTTGCATTACCGGATGACGATACAGAACGGCTACGCGCACCGCTATGCACGTCGGTCGAAACAGGTTCTTGAGGTGAAGGAGAGAATTTAGTGGTGAGGAAATCGCTGCCGGAGTCTGAGCCTCCGCGCCGGGTACTGCGGTTGTTGTGTTTACCTTGTCCAGTACAGGACGCAACCATTCGCGATCTCCATAGTGAGTAACATCACTGCCGGGAACTACCGCTGTCTTATCTTAAGTACATCAGGGATTATCATAAATGCAACATTTATTTTACCTGAATGCAACTTTTCAGACTGCCCCTACATGGAAAATCAGTCTCATATAGAAATATTACAGAAATATAACAATAAGATAGTCCAGGAAAAAAATAATGTCCCCGCGAACTGTCGCAGGGACGATTATCAGGCTTCTATCAGACCCTGAGCGAGCCAGGCGTTCGCGTCACGCGCTCCGGGCAGAGCAAAGAAATAGCCGCCGCCGATGGGCTTAATGTACTCCTCCAGCGCTTCGCCGTTCAGCCGCTTCTGTACGGTAAGAAATCCTTTTTCCAGGTCATGCTGATAGCAGACAAACAGCAGCCCCATATCAAGCTGACCGGAGTGGGTCACACCCAGCGAGTAGCTGTAACCCCTTCGCATCATCAGACTGGATTGCGTCTCCCGGGTGCGAGGATTGGCGAGACGAATATGGCTGTCCAGGGCGATGACATCGCCGTTTGGATCGCGCGCGTAGTCGGGTTCATCGTGCTCATGCTTCATGCCGAGCGGCGCCCCGGTTTGCTTATCGCGACCGAAAATCGTCTGCTGCTCTTTCAGCGGCGTGCGGTCCCAGAACTCCACGTGGAACTGGATAATGCGCACCGCCTGGTAGCTGCCGCCCACGGCCCAGGCCGGTTCGCCCTGATCCGCCGTCACCCAGACCACGTTTTTCATCAGCGCGGCATTGCTGCTGTCCGGGTTGGCAGTGCCGTCTTTGAAGCCCAGCAGGTTCACCGGCGTCTCTTTCCCTTTACTGCGGGCAGCGTGGTCAGAGATAAATCCTTCCCGCTTCCAGCGCACGCTGAGCAGATCCGGCGTGTGCTTGATGATATCGCGCAGGGCGTGGATCACCGTATCCTGAGTATTGGCGCAAATCTGAAACAGCACATCGCCGTGGCACAGCGCCGCGTCGAGAGAGTCATTCGGGAAACGCGTCATTTTTTGCAGCGCTTTCGGCTTCTGCTTTGCCAGGCCGTAGCGGTCATCAAACAGCGATTCCCCCACCGACACGGTGATGGTCAGGTTATCGGGAGCAATAAACGCCCCAAGGATCCCGGAATCCATCGGTGGCAGGCGCGGATTCGGTGTTTCCGGCGCCGGACCGCCCGCGGTGAGGAAGGCAATGCGCGTGGTCAGCAGCCTGAACAGACGCGCCAGGTCGGCCTTATCGCTCGCCAGCGAATCGAAAGCCACCAGCATCATCGAGGCCTGCTGCGGCGTCAAAATCCCTGCCTGGTGCTCGCCATAAAACGGCTGCGTCTCCCTGCGCGCATCCGGCGACAGCGTGCCGGGCGCGCTTTGCGGTTTTGCCGCGTGCGCCACCGGACAGCCGCCTGCCAGGGCAAGCGCGCCGCCCAGCGCCCCTACCCCTTTCAACAAACGACGCCGGGAAGGTTCAGCGACGTCGTACTCGTCATGCTTGTTCATCGTGCTTAATCCAGATCCAGAACGCCGCGCAGCAGGGAGAGATCTTCCGCCAGCGTTGTAATCGGGCCTTTCAGCGCGTTACGGTCGGCTTCGGTCAGTTTGTCGTAGGTTTCGAACCCGTCTTTGGTGCGGTACTTCGCCAGGATGGTATCGACCTTTTTGAAGTTGGCATCCACTTTCGCCAGCAGCTCGCCGTTCTCTTTTTGCAGCTGAGGCCGCAGCAGATCGACAATTTTCTGCGCGCCGTCAACGTTCGCCTGGAAGTCCCACAGGTCGGTGTGGCTGTAGCGATCTTCCTCACCGCTGATTTTGCTTGCGGCCACTTCTTCAATCAGGCCCGCCGCGCCGCCCACCACTTTCGACGGCGGGAAGGCCAGCTCGCTGATGCGCTTTTGCAGCTCCAGCACGTCGGTGTTCAGCTGAGCGGCATATTTCTCCATTCCTTTGGTGGAATTATCGCCAAACAGCGCTTTTTCCAGACGGTGGAAGCCGGTGAATTTTGGATCGGCGGCCTTATGCTCGTAGTCGTCTTCGCGGGCATCAATGCTGCCGTCGAGATCGGAGAACAGCTCGGCAATAGGCTCGATGCGCTCGTAGTGCTGACGGGTAGGTGCATACAGCGATTTCGCTTTTTCGATATCGCCCGCTTTCACCGCGTCGGTAAAGGCTTGGGTGCCCGCCACCAGGTCCGCCGTCTCTTTAGTGACGTAGGCTTTATAGGCGGTAATGGCGTCGCCAAGGCTTAACAGCGCCGTGCCTTTGGCCGCGTCTGCCGTCGCTGCGCCTTTGACGATCAGCTTACCTTTCGGGTTCGTCAGCAGGCCGCAGGTCATATCATATTCGCCCGGCTGTAGATTGGCGGTCATCTTCTGGCTGAAGCCCGGCGCGATATTTTCGCGCTCTTCCACCACCATCACGCCTTTCAGGATCTCCCACTCCAGCGCCTTCTGGCTGTGGTTCTGAATAATAAACTGGGTTTTACCGCTGTTAACCGTGATGGTCATCGGCTCGCACTGTTTATCGTTGACGGTAACTTTTACCTGCGGGATATCTGCTGCCTGAGCGGCGAAGGCAGACACGAACAGCGCGGCAATGCCTGCGCCTGACGCACTACGACGGAACTGACTGGTCATGACTCTTCCCTTAAAAAGTATGTTGTAACTAATACACCACTTACGGCGCGACGCGCGACGCCTGCGAGCCGGTACGCGGCGGCATAGCGAACAGGATCAGCGCCGGAACCAGATAGATAAAGTAAACTGCCACTTCGCTGACGGTCGGCGTTTCCTGGTAGCCGAAGATCCCTTCAAGCAGGGTGCCGATCAGTGAATGGGTGGACAGAACGTTACTGAGATCGAACGCCACGTCCTGGAAATGGTTCCACAGGCCCGCCTCGTGGAAGGCACGGATCGCCCCTGCCGCCAGGCCCGCGGCCACCAGCAGAATAAACAGGCTGGTCCACTTGAAAAACGCGCCCAGGTTAAGCCGAATGCCGCCCCAGTAGAGCAGGAAGCCAAGCACAACCGCCGTGACCAGCCCGAGCATCGCGCCCAACGGCGGCCAGATGCCCACGTCCTGCTGAAACGCCGCGAGCAGAAAGAAAACGGACTCCAGACCCTCACGCGCCACGGCGAAAAAGACCATCAGGATCAGCGCCCAGCCGTGGTGGTTGCCTTTTTGCAGGGCGTTATCCACCGCCTGCTCCAGCTGCACCTTCACGTTACGGGAGACTTTGCGCATCCAGAACACCATCCAGGTGAGGATCACCACGGCTATTACGGCGACAATGCCTTCAAAAAGCTCTTGTTCTTTCTGAGGAAATTCACCGGTGGTTTCGTTGATAAGAATACCCAGCCCCAGGCACAGCGCCGCGGCAAGGAAAACGCCAACCCACATCACGCCGATCCAGCGACCGCGCTGGGTACGCTTCAGATAACTGGCGATAAGGCTCACGATCAGGGCCGCTTCAAGGCCTTCACGTAACATAATGAGAAAAGGAACAAACATGCCGACACCTTAAATGTTTATCGCGGTCAACTGATGCAAAGAAACGTAAATTCTAGTGATAGTGATTATCATTACGGCACAAAGAAAAACAAGCGAAATATGTGGAGTTTTGATGACCAGATGTAAACGCATTGCGGAGTAATAATTGCATTAGTAACCGTTACGTTTATAAGGTATAACAAAAATGCCCATTTACGGTTAACCGGGGCTGTGGCTAAATGTCCGCCTCGAAAACCAACTGAAAATAACCCATGTTTAAGATTGTTCATTTCCTGCTGGCGCTGGTGATTATTCTTGCGCTTGCCTGGCTGGTGAGTTTCGACCGCCGAAAAATTCGTATTCGTTTTGTATTGCAGCTGATCGTGATTGAAATCGTGCTGGCATTCTTTTTTCTGCATGCGCAAAGCGGTCTGTTCATTATTAAATATGTCTCAGGTTTCTTTGAGTCTCTGCTTAAATACGCTGCCGAAGGGACAAATTTTGTCTTTGGCGGGATGGGTGAGAAAGGGCTGGCGTTCATTTTCCTGGGTGTACTCTGCCCCATTATTTTTATCTCGGCACTGATTGGTATTCTTCAGCACTGGC
Source organism: Enterobacter cloacae complex sp. I2 (assembly GCF_014896205.1). Taxonomy (NCBI): domain Bacteria; kingdom Pseudomonadati; phylum Pseudomonadota; class Gammaproteobacteria; order Enterobacterales; family Enterobacteriaceae; genus Enterobacter; species Enterobacter cloacae complex sp. I2. The sequence goes on along the minus strand of NZ_JADBRA010000003.1, from coordinate 101,539 downwards.
GCATTCTGCCGATTTTTATTCGCGTTATCGGAACGCTCCTTTCAAAGCTCAACGGCATGGGCAAGCTGGAATCCTTCAACGCGGTGAGCTCGCTGATCCTCGGTCAGTCTGAAAACTTCATTGCGTATAAGGGCGTGCTGGGCGATCTCTCCTCGCGTCGCCTGTTTACGATGGCCGCAACGGCGATGTCGACGGTTTCGCTGTCGATTGTTGGCGCCTACATGACCATGCTCGACGCCAAATTTGTCGTCGCGGCGCTGATCCTGAACATGTTCAGCACCTTTATTATTCTTTCGGTCATTAATCCGGCCCGCCCGGAAGCCGAACCCGATATCAAACTGGAAAAGCTGCATGAATCCCAGAGCTTCTTTGAAATGCTGGGCGAATATATTCTGGCGGGCTTTAAGGTGGCGATGATTATTCTGGCGATGCTGATTGGCTTTATCGCTCTTATTAGCGCCGTTAACGCCCTTTTCTCCAGCGTATTTGGCATGAGCTTCCAGCAGATCCTGGGTTACGTATTTTATCCGCTGGCGTGGCTTATCGGTATTCCGCTGAGCGATGCCTTAAACGCGGGGAGTATTATGGCAACGAAACTGGTGGCGAATGAATTTGTGGCGATGATTGAGCTGCAAAAAATAGCCCATCAAATGTCCCCGCGCGGTCTGGGTATTTTGTCCGTGTTCCTGGTGTCGTTTGCTAACTTCGCCTCCATCGGCATCGTCGCCGGGGCGATTAAGGGGCTGAACGAGCAGCAGGGCAACGTGGTGTCGCGGTTTGGTCTGCGCCTGGTATACGGTGCGACGCTGGTGAGCCTGCTGTCGGCGAGCTTTGCGGGGTTGGTGCTCTGATGCAATGCCGGGTGGCGCTTCGCTTACCCGGCCTACAAAACAACAACGGCGGGAATTCCCGCCGTTTTCATTAAAACTGCACGCACACCGGCTGGTCGACCCGCATCACCGATTCCTGCGCGAAACGAGACTTATAGATCCCGCGCAACGCTTCGATGTTCTTCTCGCTCTGCGCGTCTTTACCGTGGATGAGCATTAACGCTTTGCTGGGTTCACGCGCCACTTTTCCGTCGTTCCCCAGCCACTGCCCACGGGCATCAACCACCGTTAAGCCATCGCGAAAACGCGGCGTCACGTCCTGGTCAACAAACTGCTGCCACTCGCTGCCGGTAATCTGCGCCCCTGCCGGGCGATTCAAGCCAAAATAGAGCGTGGTCTGCTGCATCTGGTTATCCGCTTTGCAGGTCTCCACCGCCGCATGCTGCGTGGGAGCGTTACACCCCGCCAGCAGCAGTAATGCTGCCATCATCAACCCTGTTTTAATCATCATTTATCATCTCGAACGGGTGAACGGTCTGTCCCCTCTCCCCTTTGGGGAGAGGGTTAGGGTGAGGGGAAAATTACTCAGCCTGAAGCTTCGTTGGCGGTGCAGAGTGATAGTGCGCATCCGCTTCCGCAAAGCGCTTCTGCATAGAGGCAGACGGCGCTTTACCCAGCAGGCTGAACACCACGATACCGAGGCTGCCGAAGATGAAGCCCGGGATGATTTCGTACAGGCCCAGCCACGCGAACTGTTTCCAGACGATGACGGTCACCGCACCGATGATCATCCCCGCCAGCGCGCCGTTGCGGGTCATGCGTGACCACAGCACGGAGAACAGCACTACCGGACCAAACGCGGCGCCAAAGCCCGCCCAGGCGTAGCTTACCAGCCCCAGCACGCGGTTTTCCGGGTTAGCCGCCAGCGCAATGGCAATCAGCGCCACCAGCAGCACCATAAAGCGCCCTACCCACACCAGCTCTTTCTGGCTCGCGCCCTTACGCAGGAATGCTTTGTACAGGTCTTCCGTAATGGCGCTGGAGCACACCAGCAGCTGGCAGCTCAGGGTGGACATCACCGCCGCCAGGATCGCGGAGAGCAGGATACCGGCAATCCACGGGTTGAACAGGATCTGCGCCAGCTCGATGAACACGCGCTCGGCGTTCTGGTTCACCGCGCCCGCCTGCGCCGGGTTGTTGTTAAAGTACGCAATGCCGAAGAAGCCAACCGCGCAGGCGCCCGCCAGACACAGGATCATCCACGTCATGCTGATGCGACGCGCGTGAACGATGGTGTGGTGAGAATCCGCCGCCATAAAGCGCGCCAGAATGTGCGGCTGACCGAAGTAGCCCAGGCCCCAGCCCATCAGGGAGACGATGGCCACGAAGTTCAGCCCTTTCAGCATATCGACGTTTTCAATGCTCTTCTGCTTGATCACTTCCAGCGATTCGCCAAAGCCGCCGACGGTGAAAATGACAATCACGGGGGTCAGGATCAGGGCGAAAATCATCAGGCTCGCCTGCACGGTGTCGGTCCAGCTTACCGCCAGGAACCCGCCCACGAAGGTATAAAGGATGGTCGCCGCCGCACCGGCCCACAGCGCCGTTTCGTAGCTCATGCCGAAGGTGCTTTCGAACAGGCGTGCGCCCGCCACGATGCCGGAGGCACAGTAGATGGTGAAGAACAACAGGATCACCACCGCAGAGATAATACGCAGAACGCGGCTGTTATCCTCAAAGCGCCCGGTGAAGTAATCCGGCAGCGTCAGGGCGTTGTTGTTGGCTTCGGTATGCACGCGCAGACGGCCTGCCACCAGCTTCCAGTTGATCCACGCGCCGACGGTCAGGCCGATGGCGATCCAGCTTTCGGAGATACCGGAGATGAAAATCGCGCCCGGCAGCCCCATCAGCAGCCAGCCGCTCATGTCGGATGCGCCCGCAGAGAGTGCCGTAACCATTGGGCCTAAGCTGCGCCCGCCAAGGATGTAGTCGTCAAAGTTTTTAGTGGAACGCCATGCCAAAAACCCTATCAGGATCATGCCAAAAATATAAACGAGAAATGTCACCAGCATCGGTGTGCTAATAGCCATTCAAATTCTCCAAAATGTCGAGCGACAACCGTCCGGGTTGCCTTGTTATGTCATCACCGGAACGTAGTGATGTGTGTATGTGTTTCCGTTGGGCGCGCTATCCTGCCGTATACGCTTCCCACTGACAAACGATTTAACACTGCATTTACATGAATTTCATCCCTGGTTTTATACGTCTTTCCTATAGGTTGCACTCGCTCACGCTTTTGCGGGTTGCACCTTTAAAAAGTGTTAAGCACCGCATAAAAACTGGCTTCGTAAACCGCTGCGCGTTCTTTTTCTCAGCTAACTAATCGTTAACAATCCATTCATTTTCCAGCTTGCAGCCCAGGTCACATTTAACACGGTTGCACAAAGTTGCAACATGGTGGATATTTCACGCTATCAACAGAACGCTATTACAGAACAACAGGAGTTTTGGCATGGGGATGACCACCATGGGGGTTAAGCTGGATGACGCTACCCGCGAACGGATTAAAACCGCTGCGACCCGCATCGACCGCACACCGCACTGGTTAATCAAGCAGGCGATTTTTAACTATCTGGAAAGACTGGAGAGTGAAGAAGGTCTGCCGGAGCTGCCTGCCCTGCTTGCGGGCGCAGCGAACGAAAGCGAAGAGGCCGTAACGGCCGTTGAAGAGAACCACCAGCCCTTCCTCGACTTCGCCGAGCAGATCCTGCCGCAGTCCGTCAGCCGTGCCGCCATTACCGGCGCCTACCGCCGTGCCGAAACCGACGCCGTTCCGATGCTGCTGGAGCAGGCACGCCTGCCGGAAGCCGTGGCCGCTCAGGCGCACAGCCTGGCGTATCAGCTCGCCGACAGGCTGCGTAACCAGAAAACCGCCAGCGGACGAGCCGGCATGGTGCAGGGCCTGTTGCAGGAGTTCTCTCTCTCTTCTCAGGAAGGCGTGGCGCTGATGTGTCTGGCAGAAGCGCTGCTGCGTATTCCGGATAAAGCCACCCGCGACGCGCTGATCCGCGACAAAATCAGCAACGGCAACTGGCAGTCCCACATTGGCCGCAGCCCGTCGCTGTTCGTTAACGCCGCCACCTGGGGCCTGCTGTTTACCGGCAAGCTGGTTTCTACCCATAATGAAGCTAACCTGTCACGCTCGCTGAACCGCATTATCGGCAAGCGCGGCGAGCCGCTGATCCGCAAGGGCGTGGACATGGCGATGCGCCTGATGGGCGAGCAGTTCGTCACCGGGGAGACCATTGCTGAAGCGCTGGCGAACGCCCGCAAGCTGGAAGACAAAGGTTTCCGCTACTCCTACGACATGCTGGGTGAAGCGGCGCTGACCGCCGCCGACGCGCAGGCCTACATGGTCTCTTACCAGCAGGCGATCCACGCCATCGGTAAAGCGTCTAACGGCCGCGGTATTTATGAAGGTCCGGGCATCTCTATCAAGCTTTCTGCCCTGCACCCGCGCTACAGCCGTGCGCAGTATGACCGGGTGATGGAAGAACTCTATCCGCGCCTGAAATCCCTGACCCTGCTGGCGCGTCAGTACGACATCGGCATCAACATCGACGCCGAAGAGGCTGACCGTCTGGAGATCTCCCTCGATCTGCTGGAAAAACTGTGCTTCGAGCCGGAGCTGGCGGGCTGGAACGGGATTGGTTTCGTTATCCAGGCCTACCAGAAACGCTGCCCGTTCGTCATTGATTACCTGATTGACCTGGCCAGCCGCAGCCGTCGCCGCCTGATGATCCGCCTGGTGAAAGGCGCCTACTGGGACAGCGAAATCAAACGCGCTCAGATGGAAGGGCTGGAAGGTTATCCGGTCTATACCCGCAAGGTGTACACCGACGTCTCTTACCTCGCCTGTGCGAAAAAACTGCTCGGCGTGCCGAACCTGATTTATCCGCAGTTCGCCACCCACAACGCCCACACCCTGGCGGCCATTTACAGCCTGGCGGGGCAAAACTATTATCCGGGCCAGTACGAGTTCCAGTGCCTGCACGGCATGGGTGAGCCGCTCTACGAACAGGTGACCGGGAAAGTGGCCGACGGCAAGCTGAACCGTCCGTGCCGTATCTATGCCCCGGTGGGCACCCACGAAACCCTGCTGGCGTACCTGGTGCGTCGTCTGCTGGAGAACGGGGCAAACACCTCCTTCGTTAACCGGATTGCCGACACCACGCTGCCGCTCGACGAACTGGTGGCCGATCCGGTACAGGCCGTAGAGAAGCTGGCGGCGCAGGAAGGCCAGATTGGTCTGCCGCATCCGAAAATTGCCCTGCCGCGCGAGCTGTACGGCGCGGGCCGCGTCAACTCGTCGGGCCTGGATCTGGCGAACGAACACCGCCTGGCGTCGCTCTCTTCTGCCCTGCTCAACAGCGCATTGCAGAAATGGCAGGCCAAACCGATCCTTGAGCAGTCCGTTGAGGACGGTGAAATGCAGCCGGTGATCAACCCGGCAGAGCCGAAGGATATCGTCGGCTACGTGCGCGAAGCCACGGAAGCGGAAGTGGATCAGGCGCTGGAGAGCGCGGTGAATAACGCGCCAATCTGGTTTGCCACCCCGCCGCAGGAGCGTGCCGCCATTCTGGAACGTGCCGCGGTGCTGATGGAAGATCAGATGCAGCAGCTCATCGGCATTCTGGTGCGTGAGGCGGGGAAAACCTTCAGCAACGCCATCGCCGAGGTGCGTGAGGCGGTCGACTTCCTGCACTACTACGCCGGTCAGGTGCGCGATGATTTCGACAACGAAACGCACCGCCCGCTCGGTCCGGTGGTCTGTATCAGCCCATGGAACTTCCCGCTGGCAATCTTCACCGGCCAGATTGCCGCGGCCCTTGCCGCAGGCAACAGCGTGCTGGCGAAACCGGCGGAGCAAACCCCGCTGATTGCCGCTCAGGGCATTAACATTCTGCTGGAAGCCGGCGTACCGGCGGGCGTGGTGCAACTGTTGCCGGGGCGCGGTGAAACGGTGGGTGCCAAACTCACCTCCGATAACCGCGTGCGCGGCGTGATGTTTACCGGGTCGACCGAAGTGGCCTCCCTGCTGCAACGCAACATTGCTACCCGTCTGGATGCACAGGGCCGTCCGACGCCGCTGATCGCCGAAACTGGTGGCATGAACGCCATGATCGTGGACTCCTCGGCGCTGACCGAACAGGTGGTTGTTGACGTGCTGGCCTCCGCCTTCGACAGCGCAGGCCAGCGCTGTTCCGCCCTGCGCGTGCTGTGCTTACAGGATGACGTGGCTGACCACACCCTGAAGATGCTGCGCGGCGCAATGGCGGAATGCCGTATGGGCAACCCGGGCCGTCTCACCACCGACATCGGGCCGGTGATCGACGCGGAAGCCAAAGCCAACATTGAAAACCACATTCAGACCATGCGTGCCAAAGGCCGTCCGGTGTTCCAGGCGGTGCGCGAGAACGGTGAAGATGCCCGCGAGTGGCAGACCGGCACCTTCGTGCCGCCAACGCTGATTGAGCTGGCAAGCTTCGACGAGCTGAAAAAAGAGGTCTTCGGCCCGGTGCTGCACGTGGTGCGCTACAGCCGTAACAACCTCAACGCGCTTATCGATCAGATCAACGCTTCGGGTTATGGCCTGACGCTCGGCGTGCATACCCGTATCGACGAAACCATTGCCCAGGTAACCGGCAATGCCAAAGTGGGTAACCTGTACGTCAACCGTAACATGGTTGGCGCAGTCGTGGGCGTACAGCCGTTCGGCGGCGAAGGTCTTTCCGGTACGGGTCCGAAAGCGGGCGGTCCGCTCTATCTGTACCGTCTGCTGGCAAACCGTCCGGAAAATGCGCTGGGCGTGACGCTGGCGCGTCAGGACGCTGAATATCCGGTGGACGCGCAGGTGAAAGCCGTGCTGACCCAGCCGCTGGACGCGCTGATTAAGTGGGCTGATAACCGTCCTGAACTGCGTGCAATTGCGCAGCAGTACGGCGAGCTGGCACAGGCCGGTACGCAGCGTCTGCTGCCGGGCCCTACCGGCGAGCGCAACACCTGGACGCTGATGCCGCGTGAGCGCGTGCTGTGCGTGGCGGATAACGAGCAGGACGCGCTGGTGCAGCTGGCTGCCGCGACGGCAACGGGCTGTGAGGTGCTGTGGCCGGAAGATGACCTGCATCGCGACCTCGCCAAACAGCTGCCAAAAGCGGTCTCGGCGCGCATTCGCTTTGCCAAGGCTGACGCCCTGCTGACCCAGCCGTTTGACGCGGTGATCTACCACGGTGATTCCGACCAGCTGCGCGAATTGTGTGAGCAGGTCGCGGCCCGCAGCGGCGCGATTGTTTCGGTGCAGGGCTTCGCCCGCGGAGAAACCAACCTGCTGCTGGAGCGCCTGTACGTTGAACGTTCTCTCAGCGTCAATACGGCGGCGGCGGGCGGTAACGCCAGCCTGATGACAATCGGATAATCGTGTAAACTCCCCGGTGGCGCTACGCTTACCGGGGCTACACAATAACCGCAGGCCGGATAAGCACAGCGCATCCGGCTTTTTTACATGGAGGGGATGATGAAAAGAGTATTTCTCGCAGGGGCAGCACTGCTGCTCAGCACCAGCGCGCTGGCCAACGAGTGCGACAACGCCACTACGCAGTTTGAACTAAACACCTGTAGCGCGCAGCAGTATCAGGCCGCCGATAAAAAGCTTAACGAGACGTATCAGGCCGCCATCAAGCGGGCGGCAGCACCCCAGCGCGACCTGCTGAAAAAAGCGCAGCAGGCGTGGATTAGCCTGCGCGACGCGGACTGCGCGTTTATCGGTTCGGGCACGGAAGGCGGGAGCGTTCAGCCAATGATTGTGAACCAGTGTCTGGCGGAGAAAACCGTGGAGCGAGAAGCGTTTCTGGCCTCGCTGATGCAGTGTGAAGAGGGCGACCTAAGCTGCCCTCTCCCGCCGGGCAATTAACGCACGCGGATCCCTTCGATAATCATCCGCTGCACGTTTTCGAGGGTGCTCTGGAAAAATGCCTCGTCCTGAAGCGTTTTACCGGTCACCGCCTCAACCTGAGCCGCGAAGTCAGCGTAGTGCTGGGTAGCGGCCCAGATCATAAAGATCAGGTGCTGCGGGTCGACCGGCGCCAGCTTTCCGCTGGCGACCCATCCGGCAATAATGGCCGACTTATCGTCCACCAGTTGCTTTAAATCGCCGGTCAGCTCCGCCTGCAACAGCGGCGCGCCCTGTAACATCTCCAGACAGAACAGCCTTGAAGCCTGCGGATAATCACGCGACACCTCCAGCTTCAGGCGTATGTACTCCTCAACCGCCACCAGCGGGGCCAGCTCTTCGCGAAATGCCTTGAGCGGCGCGAGCCAGATATCGAGGATCTGCTGCATCACCGCCACATACAGCGCCTCTTTCGACGGGTAGTAGTAGAGCAGATTGGTCTTGGAGACCCCGGCCTGCTCGGCCACCTGCTCAAGGCGCGTGCCGTGAATACCAAACTGCGAAAAGGTCTCCAGCGCGGCGCTGAGGATCGCCTGTTTCTTGGCGCTCACCGCCTGCGAACGTTTTCCGGGTGTTTTCACTGCGCCTTGTGTCATTTCCGCTCTCCATTTTCTTTCCTGCGCTCAGCATAGCAAAACCCCCGCCTCGCCACGACCTTCTGCACTCCCATCGCGCATGAGCGCCTGTTTTCTGTGCAATGTTTTTGACCAGTCAGTCCACATTTTTAGCACCCAGTTAATCAACCAATAGTTAACACATTAATAACAAAGCAGATTTCAAAACTGGCACTCCCTTTGCAAAAACGCCGTTACACCTGCGACGTAATGAAGAGAGGTTCGTGATGAAAATTGGCGTATTTGTACCGATCGGCAACAACGGCTGGCTTATCTCGACCACTGCCCCGCAGTACATGCCGACCTTTGAGCTGAACAAAGCTATCGTGCAGAAGGCGGAACACTACCATTTCGATTTTGCGCTCTCGATGATTAAGCTGCGCGGTTTCGGCGGCAAGACCGAATTCTGGGACCACAACCTGGAGTCCTTTACCCTGATGGCGGGCCTGGCGGCGGTAACCTCCCGCATCCAGATTTACGCCACCGCCGCCACCCTCACCCTGCCCCCGGCGATCGTGGCGCGGATGGCCTCCACCATTGACTCCATCTCCGGCGGACGCTTTGGCGTTAACCTGGTCACCGGCTGGCAAAAGCCGGAGTACGAGCAGATGGGTCTCTGGCCGGGGGATGATTACTTCTCCCGCCGCTACGACTACCTGACCGAATACGTACAGGTGCTGCGCGATCTGTGGGGCACCGGCAAAAGCGACTTCAAAGGCGACTTCTTCACCATGAACGACTGCCGCGTCAGCCCGCAGCCGTCAGTACCGATGAAGGTGATCTGCGCCGGGCAGAGCGACGCGGGGATGGAATTCTCCGCGAAATATGCTGACTTCAACTTCTGCTTCGGCAAAGGCGTTAACACCCCTGCTGCCTTCGCCCCGACAGCCGCGCGCATGAAAGAGGCCGCCGACAAAACCGGGCGCGACGTGGGCTCGTACGTGCTGTTCATGGTCATTGCCGACGAAACCGACGACGCCGCACGCGCCAAATGGGAGCGGTACAAGGACGGCGCTGACGACGACGCCCTGAGCTGGCTTACCGAGCAGAGTCAGAAAGACACCCGCTCCGGCGCGGACACCAACGTGCGCCAGATGGCCGACCCGACCTCCGCCGTCAATATCAACATGGGCACCCTGGTGGGCTCGTATGCCAGCGTCGCCAGAATGCTCGACGAAGTGGCTGCCGTGCCCGGCGCGGAAGGCGTGCTGCTGACCTTCGATGATTTTCTTAGCGGCGTGGAAACCTTCGGCGAGCGCATTCAGCCGCTTATGCAGTGCCGCGCCCATATCCCTGCCGTCACGAAGGAGGTGGCGTAATGACGACGTTAAACGCTCGCCCGGAAGCCATCACCTTTGCGCCGCAGCAGAGCGCGCTTATCGTGGTGGACATGCAAAACGCCTATGCCAGCAAAGGCGGTTATCTGGATCTGGCGGGGTTTGACGTCTCCGCCACGCGGCCGGTGATCGAGAACATCAACACCGCCGTGCACGCCGCGCGCGCTGCGGGCATGCTCATCGTCTGGTTCCAGAACGGCTGGGACGACCAGTACGTCGAAGCCGGCGGCCCCGGCTCACCCAACTTTCACAAATCCAACGCCCTGAAAACCATGCGCAAACGGCCTGAACTCCAGGGCACGCTGCTGGCGAAAGGCGGCTGGGATTATCAGCTTGTGGATGAGCTGGTACCGGAAGCTGGCGATATCGTGCTGCCGAAACCGCGCTACAGCGGCTTTTTCAATACCCCGCTCGACAGCCTGCTGCGCAGCCGGGGCATTCGTCATCTGGTCTTTACGGGCATTGCCACCAACGTGTGCGTGGAGTCGACCCTGCGCGACGGCTTTTTCCTCGAGTATTTTGGCGTGGTGCTGGAAGACGCTACCCACCAGGCCGGGCCAGATTTCGCCCAGAAAGCCGCCCTGTTCAATATCGAAACCTTTTTTGGCTGGGTCAGTAACATCGCCGATTTCTGCGACGCGCTGGATCCCCCGCTCGCCCGTATCGCCTGAGGAGAACCGCTATGCCGAAATCCGTGATTATTCCGCCGGGCACCAGCACTCCGATTGCCCCCTTCGTTCCCGGCACCCTCGCCGACGGCGTGGTGTATGTCTCAGGCACGCTGCCGTTTGATAAAGACAACAACGTGGTGTTTATCAACGACCCAAAGGCGCAAACCCGCCACGTGCTGGAGACGATCAAAACCGTGATCGAAACGGCGGGTGGCACGATGGAGGACGTGACCTTCAACAGCATCTTTATCACCGACTGGAAAAACTACGCCGCGATTAATGAAATCTACGCGGAGTTTTTCCCCGGGGATAAACCGGCGCGGTTTTGCATTCAGTGCGGGCTGGTGAAGCCGGACGCGCTGGTTGAAATCGCCACCGTGGCGCACATTGCACAGTGAGGCGGCCATGAAACTGTCTATTTCACCGCCCCCCTTCGAGGGCGCACCCGTGGTGGTGCTGATTGCCGGGCTCGGCGGCAGCGGGAGCTACTGGCTGCCCCAGCTCGCCGTGCTGGGGCAAGAGTATCAGGTGGTGTGCTATGACCAGCGGGGCACGGGAAATAACCCGGATACCCTGCCGGAAGACTACACCCTGGCGCAGATGGCCGACGAGCTTGCGCTGGCGTTAGCCGGGGCCGGGTTCGCCCGTTACTGCGTGGTGGGCCACGCGCTGGGGGCATTGGTGGGCCTGCGGCTGGCCATCGATAAGCACGATGCCCTTACCGCGCTGGTCTGCGTCAACGGCTGGCTGACCCTCAATGCCCATACCCGCCGCTGTTTTGACGTCCGCGAACGCCTGCTGCATGCGGGTGGCGCGCAGGCATGGGTCGAGGCGCAGCCGCTATTCCTCTACCCGGCAGACTGGATGGTCGCCCGCGCCCCGCGCCTGGAGGCTGAGGAAGCGCTGGCGCTGGCCCATTTTCAGGGCAAAGCCAACCTGCTGCGCCGGCTGCATGCGCTGAAACAGGCCGATTTTAGCCGCCACGCTGCACGCGTTCGCTGCCCCGTGCAGATTATCTGTTCAACCGACGATCTGCTGGTGCCGTCCGTCTGCTCTGCTGAACTGCACGCCGCCCTTCCGCATGCCCGTAAAACGGTTATGCGCCAGGGCGGGCATGCCTGCAACGTGACCGAGCCGGACACCTTTAACACCCTGCTGCTGAACGGGCTTGCCAGCCTGCTGCACAGCCCTGAACCCGCTTTGTAAGGAGTTTTAATGAGCGAAGCCATTACGCCCGCCGCGCTGGAAACGCTGTTTACCGGCGCACGCACCTATAACGGCTGGCTGGATATACCGGTCAGCGACGAGACGCTGCGCGAGATATATGACCTGATGAAATGGGGCCCGACGTCTGCCAACTGCTCACCGGCGCGCATTGTCTTTGTGCGAAGCGCTGAGGGGAAAGCGAAGCTGCGCCCGGCACTCTCCAGCGGCAACCTGGAAAAAACGCTCACTGCCCCGGTCACGGCGATTGTCGCCTGGGATAGCGAATTCTATGAGCGCCTGCCCGAACTGTTTCCGCACGCCGATGCAAAGCGTTGGTTTACCTCCAGCCCCGCACACGCCGAAGAAACGGCCTTTCGCAACAGCGCAATGCAGGCCGCCTACCTGATTTTCGCCTGCCGCGCGCTGGGGCTGGACACCGGGCCGATGTCCGGCTTTGACCGGCAAAAGGTCGACGATGCCTTTTTCACCGGCACGCTGCTGAAAAGCAACCTGCTGATCAACATCGGCTATGGCGATATGAGCAAAGTCTATGGACGCTTACCGCGTCTGACCTTCGAAGATGCCTGCGGACTGGCGTAAGGAGCCATCATGACGACACCCGACCAACAAACGTTCCGCGACGCCATGGCCTGCGTCGGTGCGGCGGTCAATATCATCACCACCGACGGCCCGGCGGGAATGGCGGGCTTTACCGCCAGCGCGGTATGCAGCGTGACCGATTCGCCGCCGACGCTGCTGGTTTGCCTCAACCGCGGCGCGTCCGTCTGGCCGACGTTTAGCGAAAACCGCACCCTGTGCGTAAACACGCTCACCGCCGGACAGGAGCCGTTATCCACTCTTTTTGGCGGCAAAACCCCGATGGAGGAACGCTTTGCCGCCGCGCAATGGGAGACGGGTGAGACGGGCTGCCCGCGTCTGGAGGCGGCGCTGGCCTCGTTCGACTGCCGCATCAGCCAGGTGGTCAGCGTCGGCACCCACGACATTCTGTTCTGCGACATTGTGTCCATTGTTCGCCACCCTGCGCCGCAAGGGCTGGTGTGGTTCGACCGCGGCTACCACGCGCTTATGCGACCCGCCTGTTAACCCGTATGAGGAGACAGATCATGTTCGGACTTCCCCACTGGCAGTTGAAATCGACCTCCACAGACGCAGGCGTGGTCGCGCCGGATGAAAGGCTCCCGCTCGGGCAGACGATGGTGATGGGCGTACAGCATGCGGTCGCGATGTTTGGCGCGACGGTGCTGATGCCCATGCTAATGGGGCTGGATCCTAACCTCGCCATTTTGATGTCGGGTATCGGTACCCTGCTGTTCTTTTTTGTCACCGGCGGGCGCGTGCCCAGCTATCTGGGCTCCAGCGCCGCCTTCGTGGGGGTGGTCATTGCAGCGACCGGATTTAACGGCCAGGGCATTAACCCCAACCTGAGCGTGGCCCTCGGCGGCATTATCGCCTGCGGGCTGGTCTACACCCTGACCGGTCTGGTGGTAATGAAAGTCGGCACGCGCTGGATCGAGCGGATGATGCCACCCGTCGTCACCGGGGCGGTGGTGATGGCGATTGGCCTGAACCTGGCGCCGATAGCGGTGAAGAGCGTTTCCGGCTCGCCGTTTGAAAGCTGGATGGCGGTGATGACGGTGCTGTGCATCGGCGTGGTGGCGGTCTTTACGCGCGGGATGATCCAGCGGCTGCTGATCCTGGTCGGGCTGATTGCGGCCTGTCTGATCTACGCGCTGCTGACGAACGCGTTCGGTTTTGGCAAGCCGGTTGATTTCACGCTGATTCATCAGGCCGCCTGGTTCGGCATGCCGCAGCTGACCTCGCCCACCTTTAACGCTCAGGCGATGATGCTCATCGCGCCTGTCGCGGTGATTCTGGTGGCTGAAAACCTGGGTCACCTGAAAGCCGTAGCGGGAATGACCGGGCGCAATATGGACCCGTATATGGGACGGGCGTTTGTGGGCGACGGTCTGGCGACCATGCTCTCCGGCTCGGTCGGCGGCAGCGGCGTCACGACCTACGCGGAAAATATCGGCGTCATGGCCGTGACCAAAGTCTACTCCACGCTGGTCTTCGTGGCGGCAGCGGTCATGGCGATGCTGCTCGGCTTCTCACCGAAATTCGGCGCGCTGATCCACACCATTCCGGCCCCCATCATTGGCGGCGCCTCGATTGTGGTATTTGGTCTGATTGCCGTCGCGGGAGCACGCATCTGGGTGCAGAACCATGTTGACCTGAGCCAGAACGGTAACCTGATCATGGTGGCGGTGACGCTGGTGCTGGGTGCGGGGGATTTCGCCCTGACGCTGGGCGGATTTACGGTTGGCGGGATTGGCACGGCGACGTTCGGCGCGATCCTGCTCAACGCCCTGCTTTGCCGCCGGAAAAGGGATGTACCGCAAGCGGAAGCCATCACCCCCTGAACCTGAAATAGCCGGGTGACGCTACGCTTATCCGGCCTACATGCCAATTGTAGGCCCGTGCAAGCGAAGCGCCGCCGGGCTAAACGGGCAGAATGCGCATTGTTAGCTATCTGCCCCTTGTTCAGCGCTCAATCCGGCAGTCGCCTTACGTCGTTTTTTTAACTTCAACTCACTTACCAGCACCCCGGCGATAATAAACGCCGCGCCCAACAGCGCCAGCAGCGGCAGACGCTCCCCGGCAATACGCCCGAATATCCCCGCCCACACCGGTTCACCGGTGTAAATCACCGTCGCCCGCGTCGGCGACACGCTGCGCTGCGCCCAGTTCATGGTGACCTGAATAATGGCGCTGAAAATGCCCAGTCCCAGCGCCACCACGATCAGTCCGGTGGACATCGGCGGGACAGACTCCCCCGCCGGTACCATTGTCGCGAACGCCACCAGCGACGCGGTGGCAAGCTGCACAACGGTCACCCGCTTGACGTCCACTTTTCCTGCCCAGGCGCTAATCAGAATAATTTCTGCCGCAATGGCAACGGCCCCCACCAGGGTGATGATCTCCCCCGGCCCCAGCGCCAGCAGATTATTTTCCGGCCCGGCTAATAAAATCAGACCGATGAACGCCAGCACGATGCCGATGCACGACATCAGGCCCGGGATCCTGCCGAGGCACAGCCACTGCAATAGCGGCACCAGCGGCACGTACATGGCGGTGATGAAGGCGGATTTGCTGCTGGAGATAGACTGTAGTCCCCACGTTTGCAGGCTGTAGCCCATGGCAATCGCCACGCCTATGGCCACGCCGGCTTTAAGCTCCCGCAGGGTCAACCCGCGCAGGGTTTTCAGCGAGATAAGCGCCACGGCAATGGCCGCCGTTGCAAAGCGCAGCCCGACGAAGAAAAAGGGATCGCTGAGCGTGACCGCGTACTGAACGGCGAGAAAGGTTCCGCCCCAGAACATGGTGATCAGGATCAGGATGGCTTCCTGAGGCTTTATGGAGAAGGTAAAACGGGAAACGGACATGAGACACCAGCACGAAGATTCAATCCTGTAGTGTGCGATGCCTTTGGCGACAGTTCAATGTGACAGACATAAAAAAACCGCCGGGAAACCCGGCGGCAGAGAGTTAACCCGGCGTACTACTTGTTGCTGCCGTGGCTATTTTTACCCCCTTTTTTACCAGCCTCTGATGCGCGCTGAGGGTCATTTTTGAAGTTGCCCCCGCTGGACTGGCCACCTTTACGACCTGCTTCTGATGCTCTTTCACGGTCTTCAGCGAAATTACCTGAACCACCACGATGGTTTGCCATCTCTAACCTCCAGAGTGTGAAACATTAGACATCATATTGCATTCAGTAAAAGAGGATTCTTTCACCTCGCGGCTCAAGGACAGTGCCTTTATCTGTGCCGCGTGAAGTTAAGCTTAGTGTAATGCGGCTATCCGGCAAGCGAGAGGTAATATTCTGCAACATGATCTCAGCCTTTCGTATGAAATATTGCGCGGGTTATTCATAAGCCGTTCTTATATTTTGAAAAATCCGCGCTGCGAAAGTTGTTTCATTTTGCTACAAAGCACGTATCCAGAAGATATTGTTATATATCAAATAAATGCCGTTCATTTTTGCAGTCTGGCCGTGATGTCATATCTTTAAAGTAACGCAGCGATCCGCTGTCAGAAAAACCAACGAGGAGTGATGCAAAATGGCAAAAGTTCTGGTGCTCTATTATTCCATGTATGGACACATTGAAACCATGGCTCACGCTGTAGCAGAAGGCGCTAACAGAGTAGACGGCGTTGAGGTCGTGGTTAAACGCGTACCGGAAACCATGCAGGCGGAAGCCTTCGCCAAAGCCGGCGGGAAAACACAGAATGCCCCGGTGGCCACCCCGCAGGAGCTCGCGGACTATGATGCCATTATCTTCGGCACCCCAACCCGCTTCGGCAATATGTCGGGCCAGATGCGCACCTTCCTCGACCAGACTGGCGGGCTATGGGCCTCCGGCGCGCTGTACGGCAAGCTGGCCAGCGTGTTCAGCTCTACCGGCACGGGCGGCGGCCAGGAGCAGACGATCACTTCCACCTGGACAACGCTTGCGCATCATGGGATGGTCATTGTGCCGATTGGCTACGCCGCGCAGGAACTGTTTGATGTCTCCCAGGTCCGTGGTGGTACGCCCTATGGCGCAACAACGATTGCCGGTGGGGATGGTTCACGTCAGCCAAGCAATGAAGAACTTTCAATCGCCCGCTACCAGGGTGAATACGTCGCGGGTCTTGCCAAAAAACTGAACGGCTAACCCAACAGGAGGACAAGTATGCCAACTCAAGAATCCAAAGCTCATCACGTGGGCGAATGGGCAAGTTTACGCAATACCTCTCCGGAGATTGCCGAAGCCATCTTTGAAGTCGCCAATTATGACGAAAAGCTGGCCGAGCAGATTTGGGAAGAAGGCAACGATGAGGTGCTGATTCGCGCCTTCGAAAAAACCGACAAAGACTCGCTGTTCTGGGGCGAGCAAACCATCGAACGTAAAAACGTCTGAACGTTTCCCCCCGCTCGCGCGGGGGGTCTCTTCTATTTCGCCGCGTTATTCATCACCGCATTGAATTTATCAATCGGACAGAAGCCGTTTCCGTCAACCGGACACCCCTTCAGCTCCAGCGTTACGCGCTGAGCAGGGGATTGCAGCGACAGTAAGCTGGCGTTCCGCAACTGGGCTGAACTCTGGTAGACATACTCAATTTTCATCAGCTCCTGGTTGCTGTTTTTGTCATGCCAGCGCTGGAAAACAATTTTGCCGCCAATCGGGGTGCGTTCCTGCTGGTCGTGCAGCTGATACGGCCTGAAGTCCAGCGCGGTCAGCAGCGAGGCGATGTTGGAGTCATGTCCCACCAGCAGGGTGATTCTGGGCGCGTTTGCCTGTTCGGTCACCAGCGTTTTATCAATGTACTTCACCAGCGGTTTCGCCACGTTTTGCGCCACCTCCGTCGAGGTAAACAGCGAGTCCTGATAGCCGTTTTTCAGCTTCGACAGCACCCGCCACTGCTGATCGGTTTTGATCTCTCCCCAGGCCACCCGATCGGCCGGGAAGCCTTCGTAATATTGCAGGGTGAAGGCATCCACCAGTGAGTTACCCACCTTCAGCGGCCCCGATACGCCCGGCTCTTTTTCATAGTCGGCGCTGAACGTATCTTTTGCCTCCGTCAGGGAGCAGACGTTTTTCTCCTTGCAGGACGGCGAGTCGCTGTAGTTTGTCAGCTGTTCCAGCAGCCTGTAGCTTTCATCCAGCTGCATTTTCTGCCGTTCCGTCTCCATCGCCTTCAGCGCTTTCTCACGAAACTCAGGGGAGTTATCGGTAATGACCGGATTGAAGGTGGGGTCCATGGTGCCCATTTTTTCCTGATGATGCACAGGAACGTCGCACCCCGGGAACGCGCCGGTGATAAAGAACTGCGCGGTCGCCACGGTGCGCTGAAGGCTATTTGCGTAGGCATAGACGGTATCCGCTGGCGGGCACTCTCCCGTCTTCACCAACCCCTGCTCTGCCAGCCACTCGCGCATATAGTGGCCCATGTATACTTCCAGCACGCCGCCTTTGGTGGTCAGCTGTCCACCGGGTACGTCCCATTCCGGCCACTGCTTCGGCGTGGACTGCTCCAGCACGCTGCCGTTATTGGCGAGCGGCGCGCGCAGGTTATGGCGGCTCATGATGAGCACCTGTTGTAACTGATAACCTTCCGGCGCGTCCTGTGCCTGCGCCCCAAACGTCACTGAAAGCGTTCCTGCCACGGCGACAGCGAGTAGTGCTTTTCTCATCCCTTTTTCCTCATGCGTTTTTATCGTTACGCTGAGTGTGACAGACTGGTAACCGTTTTTTCGGGAAGCATTTCTCAAACTGATGAATACGTTCAGACGCTGATGCCGGTGACGATACCGACATACAGCGCCGCCCATGCGCAGGCTGACAGCAGGCTAACGACGTAAACCTTCATCGCGCTCATCCTGAGCATGCCGGCCGCCAGCGGCACGATATAACGCAGCACCGCCAGGAAACGCGACGTGAACAGCGCGACTACGCCGTTCTTTTGCAACTGATGCTGTACCCGCAGAAACTTATCGGCATGTTTTGCGGTGAGGCGTGACACCAGCCGGGTATGCCCCATCAGCTGGCCGATATGGTAATTCAGCACCGAACCTGCCGTAGCGCCCATCACCACCGCCAGCCACGTCATGCCGGGATGCAGACTCGACTGGCTGACGGCGATCCCCGCCATCAGCATGACCGATGCGGGCGGCAGCACCGACGAGACCAGCACCGTCGATTTACTCAACGCCATAACAACGAGCAGCGCGAACAGATGCGTCGGATAATGCGCAAAATGATCCAGCAGCGTGTCCAGCCATGCCATTTCACTCTCTCCGGTAACAAATGAATTCTCCATTTAAAAAGAAAACAGTTAAATAAAACCTCAACATGCGGTTAATACTATTCATTTAAACCGTTCTTAAACATTATTAAAATTCCTCAGCAGCGGTTTTAAATAAGCGTATTATCCCTCACGTTTTACAACGATCTCGTTATGGCGAGGCTCCTGTACAAATACACGTTATCGCTCTGGTGGGTTCGAGAGAACCGGCACAGGGTAAAACAGGCACTGTCGAATCAAGGCTTTGTCAGTATAACTTCCCTTACGGGATACGGTGTACAGTGCTGAACCCAGGACGTGGGGATCTCCTTTCCGACATGCCCTGTCTTGCTCGCCCCTGAGAGATTTTATTATTCAAAGGGAATTTACTATGTCTTACGCTATTCACAACCAAAACCCGGCTTTTAATGACAGCGCCATCGCGCAATATATGAATACCGATTTTATTGTTATCGATATTTCATTATGCGTGGCTCTGGCACGCGAGCAGTTTTTCGAAAAATTGAAAGACGATGATATTCCTTCACATATTTTTATCGAGGATAACGGTCGCCTGGCGGGTTTGATTGCCGTTCGCAAATTATTGCAGGCCACGGATACCGTGCAGCCGGTTAAGCGACTGATGATATCGGATTTTATCCAGCTTAAACCGGAAGATGAGCGGGCGGATGTCGCTGGGGTGCTGGCGCACGCGGGTGCGGATGTCGTGCCGGTGGTCACCCATGGCAAGCTGGTGGGCTGCCTCACCGAGCGCGAAATCGCCCACCTGCTGGAAGATGACGTCACCGAAGATGCGCAGCTTCAGGGGGCGACCCTGCCGCTGGAAAAACCCTACCTGGAAACCAGCGCCTTCAGCCTGTGGAAGAAGCGCTCCGTCTGGCTGCTGCTGCTGTTTGTTGCGGAAGCGTATACCAGCTCGGTGATCCAGCATTTTGAAGAGGCGCTGGAATCCGCCATTGCGCTGGCGTTCTTTATTCCGCTGCTGATTGGCACGGGCGGGAACAGCGGAACGCAGATCACCTCCACGCTGGTGCGCGCCATGGCGTTGGGTGAAGTCCACCTTCGCGATGTGGGCCGCGTGCTGCGCAAAGAGATGAGCACGTCGTTGATGATTGCCGCCACGCTGGGTCTGGCGGGCTGCGTTCGCGCCTGGATGATGGGTATCGGGATGGAAATCACGCTTATCGTCAGCCTGACGCTGGTCTGCATTACGCTGTGGAGCGCCATCGTCTCGTCGGTGATCCCGATGGTACTGAAACGCTGCAAAATCGACCCGGCGGTCGTCTCCGCGCCGTTTATCGCCACGCTGATCGACGGTACCGGGCTGATTATCTACTTCAAAATCGCGCAGTATACGCTGGGGCTGGAATAACGAAAAAACCCTGCGATATTGCTATCGCAGGGTTTCTGAATTTGGCGGAAGCGTAGAGATTCGAACTCTAGAACCCTTTCGGGTCGCCGGTTTTCAAGACCGGTGCCTTCAACCGCTCGGCCACGCTTCCAAAGTGAGGCGCACTATAAACATCTCTGAGCATGATGTAAAGCAGGAAATTGCATTACCTTGAGCATCTTGCGTCGTTCCCTTCCGCCCAGATGATTTCTTCATCATCGACTGGCTAAAATGTAAACATTTATTTTTACATTCATTACTTTTATCAGTTTTACCGGGTGTGATTTAGACTTTTTTTCGTACAACACCCGTTAACCCAGCCTCACTGCGATAAGTGAGCCCCCATGACTTTATTCAACGGCAATTATGAATTTTATTTTTATCAGTGATAACTATTACCTGTGCCGCGGGGTCTCAAGCGCCATGACATCGACCCATTTAATACGCGATAAGAAGGATATTCACGATCTTGATGAGGTCGATCCGACGCTGGATTTTATCATTGCGATTGAACAGGATACGTTACGCAATAGCACTATCCAGCAGGTCAAAAAAATCAGGCGTGATTACATTGTCCTGATGCATGAGATAGAAGCGAATCGCGCGGTGAGAATCGACAATATTATCTATTCATCAATGCATTTTAGCGTTCATCCTTTTCAACAGCTGATGCGATTTTATCGGGCGCTCAGAACGCACTCGTTTACGCGACGCGAATATGACGTGCTGAAGCTTTTTCATCTGGAAAACCATGAAATTGCAAAAAAGCTGCAACTGTCACAAAAAACGACCAGCACCTACCGCGTGAAGATCCTCGAAAAATTAAATATGCGCGCTAAAAACATTCTCGCGATGTCCCGGGTGAAATCGGCGATTGTCGATCAGAAGCTGTGACCCGATCTGCCCGTTAAATTCCTCAAACGCCCCCTGTCTCCGGCCATGCAGTTCATTGCGGGCAACTGCGGTTGCTCTCAATCACAATACCTGTATTATGTTATAACATAACAATTACTGGATTGCGTTCTATGTTTCTTAATAAAGGGTTATTACTGGCGTCGCTGCTTTCCACTACGCCTGCCGCTTTTGCAGTGACCTCCTGGCCCCTCACGGTTGAAAATTGCGGCATAAAGCAGACCTTTGCGAAGGCTCCTCAGCGCGTCGTGACCGTAGGTCAGCATGAAACAGAATTACTGCTCGCTCTGGGGCTGGACAAAAAGATAGCCGCGACGTCGGTCTGGTTTGGCAAACTTCCGGCTCCGCTGGCGGAGGCCGGGAAACACCTTCCCCGGCTTGCGGATAACTCACCATCCTTTGAAGCCGTAGTGGGACAGAAGCCTGAGCTCGTTCTCGCGCAGTATCACTGGCACATTGGTCCGCAGGGCGAAGTGGGGACACGTGAGCAGTTTGCGTCGCTGGGGATTAATACGTGGATCTCCCCTGCCGACTGCACGGATAAAGCGGTGACGGAAACGTCAAACGCAGACGGGGCACGAAGCGCGCCGTTTTCGCTGGCGGAAATCACGCGGGAAGTGACAGAGCTGGCGACGATTTTTGATGTTTCCGCACGGGGTGATCAGCTCAACCGCGCCCTGACGGCACGTATCGAAAAGGCCCGGGCGCGCGTCTCCGCAAAACCGCTTAGCGTCGTTTTCTGGTTCTCCAGCAGCCGTCTGAATGGCGATCCCTGGGTGGCGGGAAATTATGGCGCGCCGGGCTGGATCAGCCGTACGCTGGGGTTGAAGAACATTATTGACTCCCACGACGAATGGCCTGCCGTAACGTGGGAACATATTGCCCAATCGCAGCCGGACGTGATTGTCATCGCAGAGATGTCCCGCAGGCTCTACCCTGCCGATGACGTTGCGGTAAAACAGGCGTTCCTACGAAGTGACCCGGTGACAAAGAACCTGCCTGCGGTCAGGAACAACCACATTATTGTGGTGCCGGCAATGTCGTTAAACCCTTCAATGCGTAACGTCGATGCGGTTGAGCTTATCAGCGATCGGCTGGCTTCATTTCAGGACGAATAATGCGTCATTTCTTCACTGACCGCCGCCAGCAGGGGTTACTGGCGGCAGGCCTCCTGGCGCTGCCGCTGATGCTGGTTTTTGCCGCGAGTCTCGGCGATATGCCGGTATCGTATGCCATTACCGGAAAAGCGATCCTCAACGGCCTGGGATTGACGTCATACGATCTGCCGCAGCCAGAGGAAGGTATCGTCTGGCAGTACCGCATGAGCCGGGCGCTGATGGCTGCGTGCAGCGGCGGCGGCCTGGCGCTGTGCGGGCTGGTGTTACAGTCGATCCTGCGTAACCCCCTGGCGGAACCCTATCTGCTGGGCATTTCCGCGGGTGCCTCGCTGGGGGCCGTCTGCGTGATGCTTCTCGGCATCGGAGGAAGCGTGATTGGCGTGAGCAGCGGTGCGTTTGTGGGCGCCTGCGCCGCCTTTGCGCTCATCATGTTGATTACCAACGGCATGAGTGAAAGCCCGTCGCGCATTTTGCTGGCCGGCATTGCGGGCACCCAGCTCT
Source organism: Enterobacter cloacae complex sp. I2 (assembly GCF_014896205.1). NCBI lineage: Bacteria > Pseudomonadati > Pseudomonadota > Gammaproteobacteria > Enterobacterales > Enterobacteriaceae > Enterobacter > Enterobacter cloacae complex sp. I2. The sequence continues at coordinate 79,081 of NZ_JADBRA010000003.1, read as the reverse complement.
TCAACGCTATGACCGCTTATATCGTCAGCACCTCCGCGAATGCCGAGCAATCCCGTAGCGTTATGTTCTGGTTAATGGGTAGCCTGAGCGGCGTGCGCTGGCCGGACGCGCTGCTGGCCCTGACCGTGACGCTTGCGGGTTTACTGGTGGTTCTTCTCTTTTCGCGTGCGCTGGACACCTTTACCTTCGGGGATGAGGTCTCTACAACGCTGGGCATACCGGTCACCGCCGTGCGTATTCTTTTGTTGCTGACCTGTGCCGTCGTTACCGCAACGCTGGTGAGCGCTATTGGTGCAGTCGGCTTTGTGGGGCTGGTCATTCCCCATGTGACGCGCATGCTGAGCGGTCCGGGCCATCGGCGCACGCTCCCGCTGACGTTTCTTATCGGCGCACACTTTATGATCCTGGCCGATATCGTGTCGCGCACGCTGATTGTGCACCAGGTGCTGCCCATCGGCGTGGTGACTGCGCTGGTGGGTGCCCCCGTCTTTATGGCGTTGCTTTATCAGAACCGGAAGGAGCATAGATGAATATTACCGTGGCCGGGTTAACCGTAACCCGACAAGCGCAGACGGTGCTTAAGGAGATCGATTTCAAACTGTCATCCGGGCAGATTGTCGGCCTGTTAGGACCAAACGGCTCGGGCAAGTCTACGCTGCTGCGCTGTCTTGCCGGGCTGTTTCCGCGACTGAGCGAATGTGTTGCGCTTAATGGCACGACGCTTGACATGTTGCCGCTGAAAAAACGTGCGCAGCACATGGCGTTTGTCCCGCAACATGCTGAAGTCGATGGGGAACTGACCGTCGAAGAAATCGTACGGCTGGGACGTACCCCTTACCGAAAGGCGTTTCAAAGAAGTACACGCGAGGATGATGAGGCGGTTGAAGAGGCGATAAGCCTGATGCAGCTGGGCGGATTACGCCAGCGGCGCTGGCAGCATTTGTCCGGCGGGGAACGTCAGCGAAGCCAGATTGCCCGCGCGCTGGCACAGCAGCCGCAGGTGCTGCTGCTCGATGAGCCGACAAACCACCTGGACATACAGCACCAGCTGGAGCTGATGCGGCTGATTTCGCGCCTGCCGCTTACCGTCGTGGTTGCGCTGCACGATCTCAGTCTTGCGGCCAATTTCTGCCAGCGGCTGATCCTCCTGAAAGCCGGACAGATATCAGCCACGGGCGTGCCCGAAGAGGTGTTGACCCCAGCGAACATCGAGAACACCTGGTGCGTAAAAGCTCAGGTCTACAAGACCGACGACGGGATAACGATCAGCTACAGCATGGGTGGCATGGCAGAGACCAGGCGCAAAAGCAAAAAACCCTGCGATATTGCTATCGCAGGGTTTTCGAATTTGGCGGAAGCGTAGAGATTCGAACTCTAGAACCCTTTCGGGTCGCCGGTTTTCAAGACCGGTGCCTTCAACCGCTCGGCCACGCTTCCTAAGTGAGGCGAACTATAAACACCTCACCGCGCGCTGTAAAGAGTGCGGGCATTCGTTCGCTTTAAAAATAGCCAAAATGCGTTTAATCGGTTGAATTGACGACAGATTGGCCATTTTGGCAGCATACTATCCCCGGCTTAGCGCGAGTGCTTTTTGATGTACATATCTTTGGTGTAGTAGTACCCAAGCTTGTCCGGCGTGAATCCCCCTACCCACGGTTTGACCAGGTGTGTGCGCACGTAGTGATAGACAGGGATCGCCGGTACGTCACGTCCCAGCAGATCTTCTGCCTGCTGGTAGAACTTACCGCGCTCCTGAGCCGTTTTCGATTTCGCCGCATTCACTAACGCCCGATCGTAGTCCGGATTGCTGTACTGAGTGGTGTTTTGGCTGTCCCCGGTACGGAAGGTATTCAGGAAGGTTGCCGCATCGTCGTAATCGGCAATCCAGGCGTAGCGCACCGCGTCAAAGTTGTGGGTGTGCATGGTATCGAGCATGGTTTTCCACTCCTGGTTTTGCAGCTTCGCCTCCACGCCGAGGTTCTTCTTCCACATTGAGCTGGCGGCAATCGCAATGCGCTGGTGCGATTCCGAGGTGTTATAGAGGAGATTAAAGCTGAGCGGATGGCTATCGTTAAATCCGGCTTCGGCCAGCAGCTTTTTCGCCTCGGCAATGCGTTTATCCATCGGCCAGCTGGCGTAATCCGGGTTCTGTAGCTTGACGCCGCCAATGTCCGGCTGGCTGATCAGCCATGCCGGCCGCTGCCCCTGCCCTAACACTTTCCCAGCGATAATGTCTTTATCCAGCGCCAGGTTCAGCGCCCTGCGCACGCGGGCGTCGTTGAACGGCGGCCGGGTGGTATTGAACTGATAATAATAGGTGGCAAGCTGCGGAGAAACGTCCAGCTCGCTCCCCAGCGTTTTCTTCAGCTGAGCAAACTGGTTGATCGGTACCGTGTAAACAATGTCGATTTCCCCCGCTTTGTAGCGGTTGACGTCTGCGGCTTCAGAGGAGATGGGCAGATAGGTCACCTTGTTGATGACGGTATGTGCGTTATCCCAGTAATGTGGGTTCCGCACCGCCACGATGCGTTCGTTAACCACCCACTGTGACAGCGTATAGGCCCCGCTGCTGACGAAGTGCTCCGGTTTAGTCCACTTCTCACCGAAACGACCGACCAGGACTTTATCTATCGGCACCAGAGACGGGTGAGCCAGCATCGCCAGGAAAGCGGCATTTGGCTGCGTGAGCGTAACTTCCAGCGTGGCGTCATTGATGGCTTTTACGCCCAGCGACTCGGGGGCTTTTTTGCCTTCTGCGATATCGGTGCCGTTAACGATACGCATGCTGCCGGGATAGCTGGCATACGGTGAAACGGTTTTCGGGTCGACCAGTCGCTGCCAGCTCCAGACGATATCTTCTGCGGTGATGGGGGTTCCATCGCTCCAGGTGATGCCCGGGCGCAAATGAAAGGTCCAGACGGTGTTATCTTTATTTTCCCATTTCTCCGCCAGGCGCGGCTGGATTTCACCTGTTGGAGAGACGCTGACCAGCCCGTCGAATAAATCGCTGATAATATTAAATTCGACATCGCTTTCGACTTTATGCGGGTCGAGCGAGGCGGGTTCACTGCCGTTGTTCCTGACCAGTTCCTGCTTGTCTGCCAGCTGGGTTCCTGCCGGCACGTTAGCCGCCCAGGTTGCCGTGCTGGCGCACAGGATCCCCGCGGTTAACAAAGAGAGCGTAAAGTGCGTGCATGTTTGTGGTTTCATTTCCTTCGCCTTATTGTCTGTTTTTATGACGATCCGGAAATAACTCTTAGCGGCCTTAGGGAAATAACGCAATATTTTTCAGTAACCTATAAGAGGTTGATCTGTATCCGCTTTGCAAACCGCACTTCATTCTGAGGACAAGCGATTTTTCAGAAGAAAAAACCAGCATAATCCCTAAGGGGCTGAGTAAAGATGGGTAAAACCACTTTGCGTCTGCCGCGCCGTTTCTTATTCTTTGCGCTAATTACATCTGTCATAAGAGAGTGACTCATGGATCGTATAATTTCTTCTTCACGCGACCGCACATCGCTACTCAGCACGCATAAGGTGCTGCGCAATACCTATTTCATGCTCAGCCTGACGCTGGCGTTTTCAGCGATCACCGCGACGGCCAGCACCGTGTTGATGCTGCCTTCTCCGGGCCTGATCCTGACGCTGGTGGGTATGTATGGTCTGATGTTCCTGACCTATAAAACTGCGGATAAGCCGGTGGGTATTCTCTCCGCGTTCGCCTTTACGGGCTTCCTGGGCTACATCCTGGGGCCAATCCTGAACGCCTATCTGTCTGCCGGAATGGGCGACGTGATCGGTATGGCGCTGGGCGGCACCGCGCTGGTGTTCTTCTGCTGCTCGGCCTACGTGCTGACCACCCGTAAGGACATGTCCTTCCTCGGCGGTATGCTGATGGCGGGTATCGTGATTGTGCTGGTCGGTATGCTGGCGAACATCTTCCTGCAATTGCCTGCTCTGCATCTGGCAATCAGCGCGGTGTTTATCCTGATTTCATCCGGCGCAATCCTGTATGAAACCAGCAACATCATTCACGGCGGTGAGACAAACTACATCCGCGCGACCGTGAGCCTGTACGTGTCGCTGTACAACATCTTCGTCAGCCTGCTGAGCATCCTGGGCTTCGCCAGCCGCGATTAACCCACCGTGCTGTGAACATGGCCCCGCTTATGCGGGGCTTTGTTTTTTTGGTAAACTGATGCGGTTTTTGACTAACGCGTGAATGATTATGTTGAGTTTTGAAGGCAAAGAGATCGAAACCGATAACGACGGTTATCTGAAAGAGAGCCGCCAGTGGAGCGAAGCGCTGGCGGAGAAAATTGCGGAAAACGAAGGAATCACCCTCTCCCCTGAGCACTGGGAAGTGGTGCGCTTTGTGCGCGAGTTTTACCTTGAATTCAACACGTCGCCGGCGATCCGCATGCTGGTCAAAGCCATGGCGAATAAGTTTGGCGAAGAGAAAGGCAACAGCCGTTATCTGTATCGCCTGTTTCCGAAAGGCCCGGCAAAACAGGCGACAAAAATTGCCGGCCTGCCAAAACCGGTAAAATGCATTTAATAGCGAATACTGAAGTCAGCGTATTCCCGGCCGGGTTGATGCGGTTCCGTTAAAACCTTATCAACCCGCGCGCTTCGCGGTCCGCCCGCTTTTAGCCACGCCACCAGCTTCTCAACCTTATCCGCATCACCGCAGGCGACTACCTCCACGCTGCCATCATCCATGTTACGTGCATACCCCGTCAGCCCGAGCTGAAGAGCTTCGCGCTGGGTGCTGTAGCGGAAACCGACGCCCTGTACGAGGCCGTGGACCCAGGCAATGGTGCAAACATTTGACATCATCCTTCTCCTTATCCGACTGGCGCGTTGCATTTCCTCACTGAAGTCGGGAAAATGGCGGCCATTTTACTGGAATCGACAGAATAGCAAATTATGAGCGTACGTTTAGTGTTAGCCAAAGGGCGCGAGAAGTCATTACTGCGCCGCCATCCCTGGGTCTTCTCCGGCGCGGTTGCCCGCATGGAAGGCAAAGCCAGCCTCGGCGAAACCATCGATATTGTTGACCATCAGGGGAAATGGTTAGCACGCGGCGCATACTCGCCCGCCTCTCAGATCCGCGCGCGCGTCTGGACGTTCGATAAAGATGAAACCATCGATATCGATTTCTTTGTCCGCCGTCTGCAACAGGCGCAGCAGTGGCGCGAGTGGCTGGCAAAGCGCGACGGACTGGACAGCTATCGTCTGATTGCCGGTGAGTCTGACGGCCTGCCGGGCGTGACCATCGACCGCTTCGGCAATTTCCTGGTGTTGCAGCTGCTGAGCGCCGGGGCGGAATACCAGCGTGCTGCGCTGATCAGCGCCCTGCAAGCGCTGTTCCCGTCATGCGCCATTTACGACCGCAGCGACGTGGCGGTACGTAAAAAAGAGGGCATGGAGCTGACGCAAGGCCCGGTCACCGGTGAATTGCCGCCTGCCCTGCTGCCTATCGAGGAGCACGGCATGAAGCTGCTGGTGGACATCCAGGGCGGCCATAAGACCGGTTATTACCTCGACCAGCGTGACAGCCGTCTGGCAACGCGCCAGTACGTTGCCGATAAGCGCGTGCTGAACTGCTTCTCCTATACCGGCGGCTTTGCGGTCTCTGCTCTGATGGGCGGCTGTGCCCAGGTTGTCAGCGTCGACACCTCCCAGGAAGCGCTGGACGTGGCGAAGCAGAACGTCGAGCTGAACAAGCTGGATCTGAGCAAAGCGGAGTTTGTGCGCGACGACGTGTTTAAGCTGCTGCGTAAATACCGCGATCAGGGCGAGAAATTTGACGTCATCGTAATGGATCCGCCGAAATTTGTGGAAAACAAAAGCCAGCTGATGGGCGCCTGCCGTGGCTATAAAGACATTAACATGCTGGCGATCCAGCTGCTGAACCCGGGCGGCGTACTGCTGACATTCTCCTGCTCTGGCCTGATGACGACAGATTTATTCCAAAAAATCATCGCCGATGCCGCAATAGATGCGGGTCGTGATGTACAATTTATAGAGCAGTTCCGTCAGGCCGCCGATCACCCGGTGATCGCCACCTACCCGGAAGGGCTGTATCTGAAAGGGTTTGCCTGTCGCGTCATGTAACTTGAAAAGAGAAATATTGCCCGCACATAGTGTGTATGTGATGTTTCCCGGGAGGTGACTATGATTGCCAGCAAATTCGGTATCGGCCAGCAGGTCCGCCACACCTTGCTTGGATATTTGGGTGTGGTCGTGGATATCGACCCGGAGTATTCCCTTGATGAACCGTCAGCAGACGAGCTGGCGGTTGACGCAGAGCTTCGCGCCGCGCCCTGGTATCATGTGGTCATGGAGGGCGACGATGGTCAGCCTGTCCATACCTATCTTGCCGAAGCGCAGTTGAGTGGTGAATTACAGGATGAGCATCCGGAACAACCCACTATGGACGAGCTTGCTCAGACCATCCGCAAACAGTTACAGGCACCAAGACTGCGAAATTAAAGGTGTAAAAAAGCCCGTCAAGCGGGCTTTTTTTATTTTGCGAGCCCCAGACGGGGGATGTCGATTGCCGGACAGCGATCCATTACCACCTTAAGCCCGGCATCGCGTGCCAGCACGGCCGCCTGATCATTGATCACGCCCAGCTGCATCCACAGCGTTTTCGCACCAATGGCGATTGCCTCCTGCGCCACGCCCCAGGCCGCCTCAGAATTGCGGAACACGTCCACCATATCCACCTTTTCCGGCACGTCCGCGAGCGTCGCATAGCCCTGCTGGCCCAGCAGCGTTTTTCCCGCCACCTTCGGCGAGACTGGGATCACGTGATAACCCTGATCCAGAAGGTATTTCATTACCCGATAGCTTGGACGATCCGGTTTGTCGCTCGCGCCAACCAGCGCGATAGTGCGCGTGGACGTCAGGATCTCGACAATGTCGTTCTCTTTCATGCTCTTCCTCCTGGTTTTTTTCAAAGTGTACGTCAAAGCAGCCATCTCAACCACGCTGTCCCTACAGAAGTATGAGGGCAAAACGGCAGAATATGTCTATATGTTAGTAAACGTGATTATCGAAAAAATTTGATACATTCTTACATGGGTAGTTTGTCTACAGGAGTCTGCTATGAAAACCGGCATTGCCTCGGCTGTGGTTGCGTTGATCATGCCGGTGTGTGTTTTCGCAACCACCCTCAGACTCTCACCGGACGTTGACCTGCTGGTGCTGGACGGGAAAAAAGTCTCCAGCTCCCTGCTGCGAGGCGCAGACAGCATCGAGCTGGATAACGGTCCGCATCAGGTCGTTTTTCGGGTGGAAAAGACGATTCGCCTCGCCGACAACGAACAGCATATGTACATTTCTCCGCCTCTGGTCGTCAGCTTTAACACGCAGCGTATCAGTAAGGTCAACTTCAGGCTTCCGCGTCTCAATACAGAGAAAGAGTCACAGGCCTTTGACGCTTCGCCACGCATTGAACTGGTGGACGGGGATTCCATGCCCATCCCGGTAAAGCTGGATATCCTGGCGCTGACAAACAGGCCCAAAGGAACGGATTACGAAGCAGACACGGCGATCTATAACAGAGCCAGCCGGCCCGCCTCCCTGCCTCAGTTCGCTACCGTGATGGCAGACGGCAGCACCCTGCTTTCGGGCGTATCGGAACTGGATGTGCTTCCCCCTCAGTCGCAGACGCTCACCGAGCAACGCCTCAGGTTCTGGTTCCAGAATGCCGATACGGATACGCGGGCCCGTTTTCTGCAATGGGTGAAACGACAACCGTCTTCGTAAGCCACATTTTTTCGTCCTTTCTCTTGCAGCATCAGTCAGTTCCCGTCATCGTGTAGCGAGGTAACTTCACGGATAAGATTATGGAACTGACAACACGCACACTTCCGGCGCGCAAGCACATTGCTCTGGTTGCGCACGATCACTGTAAACAAATGCTGCTTAACTGGGTTCGTCGCCATCAGCCTCTTCTCCAGCATCATGCCCTTTCCGCCACGGGGACAACCGGTAATTTGATCCACCGCGAAACCGGTCTGGAAGTGAATGCCATGCTGAGCGGCCCGATGGGGGGTGACCAGCAGGTCGGCGCTCAGATTTCGGAAGGCAAAATCGACGTACTGATTTTCTTCTGGGATCCGCTGAACGCGGTGCCGCATGACCCGGACGTTAAGGCGCTGCTGCGTCTGGCGACAGTGTGGAACATTCCGGTGGCGACAAATCTTTCAACGGCCGATTTCATCATTGAATCACCGCAGTTTAACGATCCGGTAGAGATTTTGATCCCGGATTACCCGCGCTATCTTGCGGAAAGGCTGAAGTAGTTTTTTGCCCGGTGGCGCTGCGCTTACCGGGCCGACATGTTACGGCTTTCTCGCTACCGGCACGTCAATACTCTTCAAAATATCGACAAACACCGACGGCTCCTCTTTGTTGAACAATAGCCACACGCGATGCCGCGCGCGGGTTATCGCCACGTACAACAAACGCCGCTCTTCGGCATCCGGGAAATCTTCGGGAACCGGCAGTAACGCCTCTTCCATCACGGATTCCCGCGCGGGTGCCGGGAAACCGTCGCTCCCCTCTTTTAGACCTACCACAATCACGTAATCAGCCTGCTGCCCTTTACTGGCGTGAATGGTCATAAAATCGAGCTGTAGTTTTGGCCAGCGCGTCGCCGCTTTTTCCAGCGCCGCGGGTTTGAGGTGGTGGTAACGCGCCAGCACCAGGATCCGCTCATCGGGTTTCGCATAGCCGCTCAGTTTGTCCAGCAGCGGCTCCAGCTGATCCTCGGCCAGCAGGGTGACGGCCTTTTTATCCCCCGGCGTCAGGCTGTTAAGCGGCTTCGACAGCTGATGCGGGTTCTGCTGAATAAAGCGGTTGGCAATTTCACCAATTCGCGCGTTAAAGCGGTAGGTGGTGTCGAGATCGCTGCGGTCGCCTTCACCAAAATAGTGGTGGAAAGCCGTGGTGAGGGAAAGCTGCGCCCCGCTGAAACGGTAGATTGCCTGCCAGTCATCGCCCACGGCAAACAGCGACGTGTGTTTATTCTGCGCCCGCAGCGCCGAAAGCAGCGCAGCGCGCTGCGGCGAGATATCCTGAAACTCATCCACCAGAATGTGTTTCCACGGACTAACGAAGCGCCCTTTTTCCAGAATGATAATGGCCTGATGGATCAGCCCGGAAAAATCGACCGCGTTTTCCTCTTTCAGCGCGGTTTTCCACGCTTTGAGCATCGGCGCCATCAGCTTAACCCGCTTAGAGAAGACGGCGCGGATCGCTTCCGGTGCGCTTTCTATCATCTCGGCCTGAGAGCCGCCGTGCATCCGCATCAGGCTTACCCACCGGTCGAGACGGGAACCCAGCCGGCGCGCCAGCTTTTCATCCTGCCAAAAGCTGCCCTCCGGCACCGCCCAGTTCAGATCCTCTTCAAGCCACTGACGCCAGCCTTTCGCCTGCGCCTTTTTCTCGCTGCACTGCTGACGCCATGTCTTGATAAACAGCGCCTGGCGAGCCTGAGCATCATTCTCCAGCTTGCTGACCACAGGAACTTTTTTGCTGCCCTGTTGAATGATATGTAACGCGAGAGAGTGGAACGTGCGCGCCGAGATATCCTGGGTATGCAAACGCGCCTGAATGCGTTCGTCCATTTCCTGCGCCGCTTTGCGGCCAAAGGCCAGCAGCAAAATCTGGTCGGCAACCGCCTCGCCCGTCGTCAGAAGCCAGCCCGCGCGCGCCACCAGCACCGATGTTTTGCCGCTACCGGCCCCTGCCAGCACCAGCAAAGACTGCTCGCCATTCACCACGGCGCGCGCCTGGGCAGGATTGAGGGGCGATGATTCCACCGTGCTGAAGAAATCGGCATATTGCGTAAGCATCGCATCGGTCCAGGCCTGGTTGTGCGCCAGACGGCTTTTCTCAATATCGCTGAGCCATGCCTGACACTGCCGCCACGCGTCACGGCAGTTATCAAATTCCTCCAGCCGCGCCACGGGTAAAGGCAACGCCGTCAGCGCCTGGGTGATTTTTTGCTGAAGCCCGGCGGTTTGCTGACGCGTCAGCCACTTCTGCTGGGTATTGCTTAACGCGATATCGTCCAGCACCTGGTGCAGTACCTGTGCGGCAATCACGCTCATCTCCTGGCTCCACTGCTGCCAGCGCGCGTTCAGATGATGATGGAAGCGCTGGGTTTCAGCCCAATCCGTCCCGTGGAGTCGCACCACTTTCTCTGCCGGCAGGACGAACTCCAGCTCGCCCCACACCAGCCCACGCTTGCAGTGGATGGCGAGCAGCTGATTAAACGGAATAAGGTATTCGTGGCGTTCACCGGAGACTTTCACTCCCGCATTGAGGAGGACAACCTTGTCGTAAGGGTGCTGCGCCAGGCGTTTGCCCATTGAAGTAGCTTTCAGTTCCATATCCTGCCGGATCCACGAGGTAATAATTTGTCAGACAGTTTAACTGCCAGTTTTAAGGTGCTCCAGCCCAAAAAAACGTTACAATCACCAGGCGTTAATCATATCGAAGGAAATGAGGGTTTATGCGTACCGTTCTGAATGTGTTGAATTTTGTCCTTGGCGGTTTTGCCACCACCCTTTCCTGGCTTTTCGCCACCCTGGTGAGCATTGTGCTCATCTTTACGCTTCCGCTGACGCGCTCCTGCTGGGAAATCACCAAACTGTCCCTCGTTCCTTATGGAAACGAAGCCGTACACGTGGATGAGCTGGAGCCGGAAAGAAAAAATGCCCTGATGAATACCGGCGGCACGCTGCTGAATATTCTGTGGCTGATCTTCTTTGGCTGGTGGCTGTGTCTGATGCATATCTTCGCCGGTATCGCCCAGTGCATTACGATTATTGGCATTCCGGTTGGCATCGCTAATTTCAAGATTGCCACCATCGCCCTGTGGCCGGTCGGACGCCGCGTTGTCCCGGTCGAAGTGGCGCAAGCCGCGCGTGAAGCCAATGCCCGTCGTCGTTTTCAGTAATAAGGACTGGCCGCTCTCATGCTAAGCCCCCTGATTCGTCGCTATACGTGGAACAGTAACTGGCTGTATAACGTCAGGATCTTTATCGCTCTCTGCGGCACCGTGGCGCTGCCGTGGTGGCTGAATGACGTTAAGCTCACCATTCCCCTCACGCTTGGGGTGGTGGCCGGCGCGCTGGCCGATCTCGACGACCGCCTGGCCGGACGTTTGCGTAACCTGGTCATCACGCTGGTCTGCTTCTTTATTGCCTCCGCCTCCGTGGAGCTGCTTTTCCCCTGGCCCTGGCTGTTTGCCTTAGGGCTGACGGTGTCGACCAGCGGCTTCATTTTGCTCGGCGGCCTCGGGCAACGCTACGCCACTATCGCGTTCGGCGCCCTGCTGATTGCCATTTACACCATGCTGGGGGTCTCCCTTTACGATCAGTGGTATCAGCAGCCAGTCCTGCTGCTGTTGGGTGCTATCTGGTATAACCTGCTGACCTTAACCGGGCATCTTATTTTTCCGGTCCGTGCCTTGCAGGACAACCTTGCCCGCAGCTATGAGCAGCTGGCCCACTATCTGGAGCTGAAGTCGCGGCTGTTCGATCCGGATATCGAAGAGGATAGCCAGGCGCCGCTGTACGATCTGGCGCTGGCAAATGGCCAACTGGTCGCTACGCTGAACCAGACCAAAGCGTCTCTGCTCACCCGTCTGCGCGGCGATCGCGGTCAGCGCGGTACCCGACGCACCCTCCACTACTACTTTGTCGCCCAGGATATTCACGAGCGCGCCAGCTCCTCGCATGTGCAGTACGCTGACCTGCGCGAGAAATTCCGCTACAGCGACGTGATGTTTCGCTTCCAGCGCCTGCTGTCGATGCAGTCTCAGGCCTGCCAGCAGCTTGCGCGCTCAATACTGCTGCGCACGCCCTATCAGCATGATCCTCGCTTTGAGCGCGCGTTCAGTCACCTGGATGCGGCGCTCGATCGCGTTCAGGCCAGCGGAACCTCTCCGGAGCAGTTCAAAGCCCTGGGATTCCTGCTCAACAACCTGCGAGCCATTGATGCCCAGCTGGCCACCATTGAGTCTGAACAGGCGATGGCGATGCCGGCCAACGATGCTGACAACCGGCTTGCGGATGACAGTCTGAACGGCTTCAGCGATATCTGGCTGCGCCTGAGCCGTCATTTTACGCCGGATTCCGCCCTCTTTCGCCATGCGGTGAGGATGTCGCTGGTGCTGTGCGTGGGCTATGCGTTTATCCAGATAACAGGGCTGCATCACGGATACTGGATCCTGCTGACCAGCCTGTTCGTCTGCCAGCCGAACTATAACGCTACCCGCCATCGACTCGCGCTGCGTATTGTCGGGACGTTAGTCGGGGTCGCCATCGGGCTGCCGGTGCTCTATTTTGTGCCTTCTGTAGAAGGACAGCTTATCCTTATTGTGATCACCGGCGTGTTGTTCTTCGCCTTCCGCAATGTGCAGTACGCTCACGCCACAATGTTCATCACGTTGTTGGTGCTGCTCTGCTTCAATTTGCTGGGGGAAGGATTTGAAGTGGCCCTCCCCCGCGTGATCGACACGCTAATCGGCTGCGCCATTGCCTGGGCAGCGGTGAGCTTCATCTGGCCTGACTGGCGTTTTCGAAACTTACCGCGCGTCTCCGACAGAGCAATGAACGCTAACTGCCGCTATCTGGACGCCATTCTAGAGCAGTACCATCAGGGCCGCGATAACCGTCTGGCCTATCGCATTGCCCGCCGCGACGCGCATAATACTGACGCAGAGCTGGCTTCAGTCGTCTCTAATATGTCAACAGAGCCGCGCGCCACGGCAGAAATTCGCGAAACGGCCTTCCGGCTGCTGTGCCTGAACCATACGTTCACCAGCTATATCTCTACCCTGGGCGCCCACCGTGAGAAGCTGACCAATCCGGGGATCCTGGCGCTGCTGGACGATGCCGTTTGCTACGTTGATGATGCGCTTCATCATCAACCTGCGGATGAGCCGCGGGTGCACCAGGCACTGGATGAACTGGTGCAGCGTATTGCACACCTGGATCCGGGCACCGACAACAAAGCTCCGCTGGTCCTACAGCAAATTGGCCTGCTTATCGCTTTGCTGCCGGAAATTTGTCGACTGCGACAGCAGATTGCTACCTGGCGGAATGATGCCCCTGCGACTCAGGCAGCGCATTAAACCACTCCGTAAGCTCCCGGCGAATATCCGCCGGGAGTGCCGCTTCGTGAAGCCCTTCGATGGCGCCTTCAAGCGCGAACAAAACCCGGATGCTCAGCGCCTTATTCCTGGAGCGCATTTTCAGCCAGCTCGTCTTCGCACCCAGCTGTCGTAGCGTCTCTTCATTGGTGATGCCCGCTTCCATCAGCAGGACCTCAATCTGAAAAGTCAGGTTTGGCAGGTCTTTTAGCCGGTTACGCTGATGGCGCTGGTAGCGCTCTTTCCTGGCAGCATCGAGCGCAAACGAGGAGAGCTGAAGCAGTTTTTCCCTGTTTTGCCAAAGCCCCTCATCCACACGATAGTAATTAAGCAGAACAGGACGTCCTCGTTTCATCAGCGTCAGAAAAGAGGAGGCATTTTTTACACAGTATTTTGCACTCTGCTCACAGGCGCGAAGATAAAGCTCACCGTCAGACACCATTGCAAACACCGCTTCATCCACGGCCAGGGTATAACCGCCAAACAGGGCTCGATGGTGAATTTCACCCAGCGGAGAGAGGTATTCCTGCGATTGATAAATCCGCTCATAGGATATCTTTTTCATGATAATTCCATTTAAAATCATAGAGTAAACACGATATTTCTTACTAACGGATCCGTTAGCAGGAAAATAGGCAACTTATTGCCGTTGGGCAAGATGATTTTTTCAGGTTCACCGGGAATGGATGAAATTTGCGAGTCGCTTTCCGAAAATGAGGTTGATCTTTATGCACACAGGGGTTACTGTATATCCATACAGTAACTACAGGGCTGGAATGAACATGTACACTTCAGGCTATGCAAATCACTTAACACCTTCTACTTCTGCCGCAGGCAATGTTGCGCAGAATTCTATCGGGCGTGTATCGACAGGGCTTATCAGTGAAGTGGTTTACCGTGAAGACCAGCCGCTGTTAACACAACTGTTACTCCTGCCGCTTTTGCAGCAGCTCGGCCAACAGTCTCGCTGGCAGCTCTGGCTGACGCCACAGCAGAAACTAAGTCGTGAATGGGTTCAGTCGGCGGGTCTGCCGTTGGCGAAGGTAATGCAGATCAATCAACTCTCCCCTTGCGATACGGTTGAGTCGATGGTTCGGGCATTACGTACCGGGAACTATAGCGTCGTGATTGGATGGTTACCTGAAGATCTGTCGCAAGAGGAACATTTGCGTCTGTCTGAAGCTGCTGAAGAAGGTAACGCGATGGGGTTCATCATGCGGCCGGTTCGTGAAGATTCCTATCGCAGAGGACAACATCCCGGGCTAAAAATTCACTCAAATGTGTACCATTGAGTCATTTTAAGAGTTTTCCTGGAATTTTTTTCGACCGCAGTATGCAAAAAAAGTTCAATGCGCCAAAACTGCGGCAAGGCTTGTCTGACGCGGTTCTCGTTAATTTTACTGCACAAAAATCGTTCAAAAAATGTTAAATATTAGGTATACGGAACTTTTTTTTTCATATGCCTGACGGACTTCACACTTGTAAGTTTTCAGCTACGTTGTAGACTTTACATCGCCAGGGGTGCTCGGCCTAAGCCGAAGATATCGGTAGGTTTATATTTGACCACGCCCCCCGGTGAAGGATTTAACCGTGATTTCTCCGATGGAGATATTCATGGCAAATTTTGGATGATAACGAGGCGCAAAAAATGAAAAAGACAGCTATCGCGATTGCAGTGGCACTGGCTGGCTTCGCTACCGTAGCGCAGGCCGCTCCGAAAGATAATACCTGGTATGCAGGTGGTAAACTGGGCTGGTCTCAGTTCCATGACACCGGTTGGTACAACAGCAGCCTGAACAACGATGGCCCTACTCACGAGAGCCAGCTGGGTGCAGGTGCGTTCGGTGGCTATCAGGTTAACCCGTATGTTGGCTTTGAAATGGGTTACGACTGGTTAGGTCGTATGCCGTACAAAGGCGACAACGTAAATGGCGCTTTCAAAGCTCAAGGCGTTCAGCTGACCGCTAAACTGGGTTACCCAGTAACTGACGATCTGGACGTGTACACCCGTCTGGGCGGCATGGTATGGCGTGCAGACTCCAGCAACAGCATCGCTGGTGACGACCACGACACTGGCGTTTCCCCAGTATTCGCTGGCGGCGTTGAGTGGGCAATGACCCGCGACATCGCTACCCGTCTGGAATACCAGTGGGTTAACAACATCGGTGACGGTGCTACCGTTGGCGTTCGTCCAGACAACGGCATGCTGAGCGTTGGTGTTTCTTACCGTTTCGGTCAGCAGGAAGATGCGCCAGTCGTAGCTCCAGCGCCGGCTCCAGCTCCAGAAGTACAGACCAAGCACTTCACTCTGAAGTCTGACGTTCTGTTCAACTTCAACAAAGCTACTCTGAAACCAGAAGGTCAGCAGGCACTGGATCAGCTGTACACCCAGCTGAGCAACCTGGATCCTAAAGACGGTTCTGTAGTGGTTCTGGGCTTCACCGACCGTATCGGTTCTGACGCTTACAACCAGGGTCTGTCTGAGAAACGTGCTCAGTCTGTAGTTGATTACCTGGTATCTAAAGGTATCCCAGCTAACAAGATCTCCCCACGTGGTATGGGCGAATCTAACCCAGTTACCGGTTCTACCTGTGACAACGTGAAACCACGCGCTGCACTGATCGACTGCCTGGCACCAGATCGTCGCGTAGAGATCGAAGTTAAAGGTATCAAAGACGTTGTAACTCAGCCTGCGGCATAAGTTATCGTCTTATAAAAAAACCCCGCCATGCGGGGTTTTTTATTATCTGAACAAAAGCAAAAACGTTATTTTTTACCCAGCAGTGCCTGCAAATCGTTCTTCAGCGTCGACATCTGGCTGGCATACTTCTCTTTATGCTCGGCATCTTCAATCAACTGCACCACCGTTTCCGACAGCGTTTTCCCGCGCCGTTGCGCAAGCCCGGCCAGACGCTGCCAGACCATAAACTCCAGGTCGATAGATTTCTTACGGGTGTGCTGATGCTCGGCATTGAAATGCCGTTTACGACGAGCACGGATAGTTTGCTTCATCCGGTTCAACAAGGCCGGATTAATATGTTTCTCGATCCAGCCGTTGACCTGTACCGGTTCGTTTTCGAGGGTCAGCAACATATCCACAGCTTCTTGTGCCGCGCTGGCTTCGATGTAGCAGGTGATCAGCTCCCCTTCACGGTGCTTTTTGACCAGGTACTTCCATTTCCAGCCGCTTTCGAGGTTTTCCAGTTGTTGATATTTCATTGCGATCTCAGTGTTACCGTGTAACTCAGTTCAGAATATCAGTTTTTTAGCAATCTGCTGAAAAGAAATCATATCCTGTGAAACGCTGCGGCAGTCCGCATGATGAAAACCCGAATCCTGATTGGGCAGAGTGCGCCGCTTACGGTATACTCCACGGTTTTACTTCTGACTAAAAAACATCAACTTTGACCATTACGAAACTTGCATGGCGTGACCTTGTTCCGGATACCGAAAGCTATCAGGAACTGTTTACACAGCCAGACCTCACAAAAGAACACGAATACATACTTAGCGAGACACAACCGCGTTTGCATTATGCGCTGGAGCAGATGTCATCCCCATGGGCCACATCTCCCTTCATGCTGCTCAAAGCCCCGGAAGAAGCCGAGTATCTGACGCTTCTCGGTGATGCCATGCGCCAGTTGCAGCCAAAAACGAACGCCGTTTTTGGTGGTCAGTATCATATTGCCGGACGCGACGTGACGTTCGAACCCGCCGCACAGGCCGACGGGCTGTTCGCTGCCAAAGGCGAAGTGATTACTGCCAGCTGGGCGGAAGCCGAACAGCTGTTCGGCTGCCTTCGTCAGTTCAATGGCGAGGTGTCACTGCAACCCGGGCTGGTACACCGCGCGAACGGCGGCGTGCTGCTCATTTCCCTGCGTACGCTGCTTGCGCAGCCGCTGCTGTGGATGCGCCTGAAAACGGTAGTGACGCAGCAACGTTTTGACTGGGTAGGCTACGACGATTCACGTCCTCTGCCGGTCTCCATCCCGTCGATGCCGCTGTCGCTGACCGTCGTGCTGACGGGCGATCGCGAATCGCTGGCGGACTTCCAGGAAATGGAGCCAGAACTCGCGGAGCAGGCTGTTTACAGCGAATTTGAAGACAATATTCAGATTGCTGATGCCGATGACATGGCGCAGTGGTGTCAGTGGGTGATGGCCGTGGCGGAACGTTTTGCGCTGCCCTCGCCTGCCAGCGATGCGTGGCCTGGCTTAATCCGCGAGGCCGTACGCTACACCGGCGATCAGGAAACCCTGCCGCTCTGCCCGCTCTGGATCGGTAAACAGCTGCGTGAAGTCGGCGTAATCAGCGGCAACGGTACGTTTACCGGCGAGCAGCTTAGCCAGATGCTGGCCCAGCGCGAATGGCGCGAAGGCTATCTTGCTGACCGTATGCAGGATGAAATTCTGCTGGAACAGATTCTGGTGGAGACCGAGGGCGAACGTATCGGGCAAATTAACGCCTTATCCGTCATCGAGTTCCCTGGACACCCGCGCGCCTTCGGCGAGCCTTCCCGCATCAGCTGTGTGGTGCACATTGGTGACGGCGAATTTACCGATATCGAACGCAAGGCGGAACTGGGCGGAAATATTCATGCTAAAGGCATGATGATCATGCAGGCATTCCTGATGTCTGAACTCCAGCTTGAGCAGCAGCTCCCCTTCTCTGCCTCCTTGACCTTTGAGCAGTCCTACAGCGAAGTCGACGGCGACAGCGCCTCCATGGCGGAGCTGTGCGCCGTGATCAGCGCGCTTGCAGACGTGCCGATTAACCAGAACATTGCGATTACCGGATCCGTGGATCAGTTTGGTCGTGCCCAACCGGTAGGCGGACTGAATGAGAAAATCGAAGGGTTCTTTGCTATCTGCCAGCAGCGCGGTTTAAACGGCAAACAGGGCGTGATTATTCCGGCACCTAACGCTCGCCATTTGAGCCTGAGCCAGGCGATTCTGGATGCGGTAGAGCAGGAACAATTCACCGTCTGGGCC
The DNA here is from genome assembly GCF_014896205.1 of Enterobacter cloacae complex sp. I2. NCBI lineage: Bacteria > Pseudomonadati > Pseudomonadota > Gammaproteobacteria > Enterobacterales > Enterobacteriaceae > Enterobacter > Enterobacter cloacae complex sp. I2. The sequence continues at coordinate 60,910 of NZ_JADBRA010000003.1, read as the reverse complement.
ATCGAAGGCGTTGAGGATGCACTACCCTTACTGACGAACCTGGTCTGGGACGGCGAAGGCCAGACAACCCTGATGCAGACCATTCAGGAACGTATAGCTCAGGCGACACAGCAGGATGCTCGTCATCGTTATCCGTGGCCGTTGCGCTGGTTAAGTTGGTTTAGTTCAAACTGATCGGACTTGTTCAGCGTACACGTGTTAGCTATCCTGCGTGCTTCACTAAAATAAGGCTTACTGAGAACATGGTAGATAAACGCGAATCCTATACGAAAGAAGACCTTCTTGCCTCTGGTCGCGGTGAACTGTTTGGCGCGAAAGGCCCGCAGTTACCAGCCCCAAATATGCTGATGATGGACCGTGTCGTGAAAATGACCGAAACCGGCGGCAACTTTGATAAGGGTTACGTAGAAGCAGAACTCGATATCAACCCGGACCTGTGGTTCTTCGGTTGCCACTTTATTGGCGATCCGGTAATGCCTGGCTGCCTGGGCCTCGATGCCATGTGGCAGCTGGTAGGCTTCTATCTGGGCTGGCTTGGCGGTGAAGGCAAAGGCCGCGCGCTGGGCGTAGGCGAAGTGAAATTTACCGGTCAGGTTCTGCCTACCGCGAAGAAAGTCACCTACCGCATCCACTTCAAGCGTATCGTTAACCGCCGTCTGATCATGGGCCTGGCGGATGGCGAAGTGCTGGTAGATGGTCGTCTGATCTATACCGCAAATGATCTGAAAGTGGGTCTGTTCCAGGATACCTCTGCTTTCTGATAACGGCTTTTAGCGCCTCCCAGAAAGGCGAAACCTCCGCATTGCGGAGGTTTCTTTTTAAAGAGACGGTATCAGGCAAGTACTGCCCTGTCTCCGATGGCTTCTCGCCAGCCCCCTAGCCATTGGGACCTTTGATTCAGGGCCTGATAGGGACACATTTCTTTAGAACGTCCGGCGATGCCAGCCTGATAACCACGTTGATGAGCCCTTTCCAGGCGATCTCGTTTCTGTCTCTTCATGCCTCGTTTCCCTCATTCTTTTGTCTGGTGGAAAGAAAACAGTGGTTGCAATATGTGCAAGCACAGTTAACGAATACCCCGAATCAGCTTCAGCGTCAACGTTCAAAATTCATACGGGTGTCATATTTGTGAGCTACATGGAAGATCGTTTGTACAAAAAATGTGATGCGGCACAAGTAACAGCCTGAACGCAAAAAGAAAAAAAAGCCGCCATCAGCGCGTCGCTGAGTGCGGCTTTTGTCGATGAATTTTACTTATGGCAGACGGGAAATCTCTCTGGCAATGGCTGCCGACTCCTGTGCCCATCCCTGTGCCAGTACTTTCACCATTTCGTCATAGCCATCTTTCTGCTGCTTAAGCTCCAGATGGAAAGGACGCTTCATCAGCTGTCCCTGATGATTCAACAGCCACTCTCCGCTGATAACCACGGCGCCGTCATAGCGGCCGTGGAACCCCGTCACGTTAACATTCAGCGTGTCCTGATCGCTTCCCAGAGGCTGTGAGGCGACTACCCAACCAGGAAGCTGGCTGCTCAGGTTCGCCACCAGCGTATTGCGAAGCTGCTGATCCAGCGGGCTGGCCCACAGGTTATTGTTGGCGATAACGTACTGCACATCGCTGGTCTGGTAGACCACCCCATTGCCCGCCAGATAATCCGGCACGGCAACCTGTTCAACCCACAGCAGACGACTGCCCTGCGAGGTGCTGCTCTGCGCACCCGGCTGCGCGCTTAGCGGCAACTGGTAGTAGCTTTTGTTGTCGCTTCCGGAACTACAGGCCGTTAATACCAGTGCGCCCACGATGATTAGCCATTTTTTCATTGTTTCGCCCTCTTAGGCTCAGGATCCTTTTTATCTTTCGCTTCAAACACCAGCGCGTTGCTCTTTTCATTGAGCGTTTTCAGAACGGGCTGTAGCTCGCGTAAAACCTGATCAAGACGTTGCATATCCGCCACCATCTTGTTGTAGGCCGCCGAGCCCGGCTGGAAGCCCTGCATGCTGCGGTTCAGCTCGCGCAAGGTTTTCTGCATATCCTGCGGCAGCTGCTGCATGGACTGGTTAGCAGTGATCTTGTTGATATTATCCAGCGTGGTTTGCAGGCGTTGCATCGTCGCCTGGCTCTGATGCAGTGAACCCGTCGCGGCTTCAAGCATAGGATTCAACGGCAGATTATTAATCTTATCCAGCGTTTCCATCAGACGCTGTTGGATCTGCGCCAGACCACTGCTGACCGTAGGAATGATTTTGTAGCCGCCAAATTCGCGGATACCCGTCATGGCAGGCGCTTTAGGATAGAAGTCCATATCCACATACAGCGCCCCTGTCACCAGGTTGCCGGTTTTCAGCGAGCCGCGCAGGCCGCGGTTCAGCAGGTCGCTGATGTGCTCCCCGATATCCTGATCCTCACCTATCTGGTTAATCAAACGCTCAGGTTCAATGCGGATCAGCACCGGAATTCGATAATCATCATCAAGCATCTGCTTAAGGCCCGGAACAAAGTAAGGCACTTGTCCCACAGTCCCCAGACGGATACCGCGGAACTCGACTGGCGCCCCTGGCTGCAAGCCGCGTACGGAGTCCTTAAAGAACATCAGGTAGTCAATGTGATCGGTATAGAGCGCATCCTGAATACTTTTTTGATCGTCAAACAGCCTGAAGGCGGTTTTCTCCGCCACCGGTTGTCCGAGATCCATGCCTTCCGGCACATCGAAACTGACGCCCCCGCCAAACAGCGTGGTGAGCGAGCCCATTTCAACGCGCATACCCGCAGAGGTCAGATCCACCGCGATCCCGCTGTCTTTCCAGAAGCGAACGTTGCTGGTCACCAGGCGGTCATTAGGCGCATTGATAAAAAGCTGATAGCTGATGGTCCGTTTTTGCGGATCGAAGGTGCTTGTTTCAACCGAACCGACGCGATACCCACGGAACAGCACCGGATCGCCCGGCGAGAGCTGACCCGCTTTTTTGCTGTCCAGAATAACGCGGATCCCTTTTGCATCCGGCGGCGCAAGCGGCGGTGAATCCAGCAGCTGATAGTCTGCTGGCTGGGTACCTTTGCTGCCGGGCTGGAGTTCAATGTAAGCCCCTGAAAGCAGCGTCCCTAAACCGCTGATGCCTTCTCTTCCGACCTGAGGTTTCACCACCCAAAAAACGGAATCTTCATGAAGCAGTTTTTCCATGCCGGCATTCAGGCGGGCCTTGATTTCAACATGGGTTAAATCATCCGTCAGGGTCGCGCTTTCGACGACGCCCACATCCACGCTGCGGCTCTTGATGGTGGTTTTCCCGCCCTCAATCCCCTCTGCATTGGTGGTGATGAGCGTCACTTCCGGTCCCTGATGGCTGTAATGATAAAACAGGATCCATGCACCGATCAGCGCGGTCACGATGGGGAAAATCCACACCGGCGACCAGTTTCTGACCTTCTGCACTTTAGCCTCTCCACTCTTATTTTCCATGCTCTTACTCTTCCTCATGGCTTGAATCGGGCTCACGATCCCACGATAAACGAGGGTCGAAGGTCATGGCCGCAAACATGGTCATAATGACGACCAACGCAAACATCAGCGCTCCCATAGCGGGATAAATACTCATCAGCCCTCCCATACGCACCAGCGCAGAGAGAACCGCAATCACGAACACGTCAATCATCGACCAGCGGCCAACAAATTCCACGACCTCATAAATCAGATGCATACGCTCACTGTCACGCTTACCGTGCCCTTTCGCATCCCAGCAAAGCCAGGCAATGGCAATCATCTTCAAGGTCGGAACCATAATACTGGCGAGAAATATAACCCCTGCAACAGGGTATGATCCCTCGCTCCACAGTAAAATCACCCCGGCAAGGATGGTCGAGGGCATTCTGTCGCCAAGCAGATCGGTGATCATGATTGGCAATATATTGGCGGGCAGATAGAGCATGATGGAGGTCACCAGCAGCGCCATGGTCCATTGCAGACTATTTTTACGCCGCACGTGACCTTTTGTTTCACAGCGCGGACACACCTCGACCTCCGCTGGCAGCACGGCGGTGCAGCAGGAGCAGGAGCGAAGCCCCTGACGGATACCCGGTACGCCCACCTTTACCGTCCGCGAGAGCGTCGGGGCCGGGGCGATATCGTCCCAGGCCCAGCGTCGGTCCACGCACTGGAACGCGCGCAGTTGCAGCACGCAATACAGACACCACGGAATAAAGCTGCTGCCAATCCCAACGTCACCGTAGGCCATCAGCTTCACGAAGCTGACGAGGATACCTGCCAGAAAAATTTCTGCCATCCCCCAGCTTTTCAGCTGGAACAGGATGCGCGCGAGTTTAATTTTAAGGGCGGTAGGCATCCTGACGCGGTTGACCAGCAAAAGAATGACCACCAGGCAAAAAGCCGGGACTATCTGAACGAACAGAAGAAAGAAGGTGCCGAGGCTGGCGTAATCTTCCGAGAACATCACGCCTGGAATTTCCAGTAAATCCACCTGGCTTGTCATCCCGCCCACTTTCATAGAGATGAAAGGGAAGAGATTGGAGAGCAGTAACATGAACAGGGCTGCCAGCGCGTAAGCCGTAGGACGCTGCCTTGGCGCGTCCCATTCGGTCGTCAGCGTAGCTCCGCAGCGCGGGCAGGCAGCCTTATGTCCGTGACCAAGCTCTGGCAACGCCACGAGCATATCGCATTGCGAGCATAATATATGCCGATCGGCACGGTGCTGGTCACACATAGATTATCCCTGTTATGCGCCGTTTTTCAGAGACTCAAGGTACTCCCAGCGCTCAAAAGCTTCTTCCAGCGCCTGCTCGGCCTGGGAGAGTTCAGCCAATACTTTCTGAGTATAGTCGTGAGGCTGCGTAAAGAATGACGCATCCGCGACCTGAATTTGCAGTGCTTCCAGCGCCGCTTCCAGTTCTTCCAGACGCTGCGGCAGCCCTTCCAGCTCGCGCTGCAAGTTATAGCTCATTTTAGCTGGAGATTTTTTGGCGGTTTCTGCTTTTGCAACAGCAGGTTCAGCGACATTTTTAGTCTTCGCCTGTTTTTGCACCAGCGACTGCGCTTGCTGACCACGCGCGTCATGATAGCCGCCCACATATTGTCCGATGCGTCCTTCACCTTCGAAGATCCAGCACTCGGTCACGGTGTTATCGACAAACTGACGATCGTGGCTGACCAGCATCACGGTTCCCTGATAACCATCAATCAACTCTTCCAGCAGTTCCAGCGTTTCGACATCCAGATCGTTCGTCGGTTCATCGAGAATCAGTAAGTTACTGGGTTTCAAGAACAGGCGCGCCAGCAAAAGACGGTTACGCTCACCGCCGGACAGCGCGCGCACGGGCGTCAGGGCGCGTTTCGGATGGAACAGGAAGTCCTGAAGGTAGCCCAGCACGTGACGCGGCTTGCCGTTAACCATCACCTCCTGTTTCCCTTCTGCGAGGTTATCCATCACCGTACGGTCCGGATCCAGCTCTGCGCGGTGCTGGTCGAAGTACGCCACTTCCAGTTTAGTACCGCAGTGAATGCGACCGCTGTCGGCCTGCAACTGGCCCAGCATCAGTTTCAACAGCGTGGTTTTGCCGCAGCCGTTTGGACCGATAAGCGCAATTTTGTCGCCGCGCTGAACCTGAGCGGAGAAATCGTTCACCAGCACTTTGCCGTCAACCGAATAATTCACGTTCTCCATTTCGAAGACAATCTTGCCCGAGCGGGACGCCTCTTCAACCTGCATTTTGGCGCTGCCCATGACTTCGCGGCGCTCGCTACGTTCGCGACGCATCGCCTTCAGGGCACGAACGCGGCCTTCGTTACGGGTACGACGCGCCTTGATGCCCTGACGGATCCAGACCTCTTCCTGCGCCAGCTTGCGGTCGAATTCGGCGTTTTGCAGCTCTTCGACGCGCAGGTTCTCTTCTTTTTCCAGCAGATAAGTATCGTAGTCACCCGGATAGGTCACCAGCTTGCCGCGGTCGAGGTCGACAATGCGCGTGGCCATGTTGCGGATGAACGAACGGTCATGGGAGATGAAGATAATGGTGCCGTTAAAAGTTTTCAGGAACCCTTCCAGCCAGTCAATCGCTTCGATATCCAGGTGGTTCGTCGGTTCGTCCAGCAGCAGCACCTTAGGCCCGCTCACCAGGGCACGTCCCAGCGCGGCTTTACGCAGCCAGCCGCCGGAGAGCGCCGACAGCTCCATATCCGCTTCCAGGCCAAGCTGAGCCAGCACTTCGTTAATGCGGTTTTCCAGCTGCCACAGGCCGTGGTGATCGAGCATCTCCTGCACTTTTGCCAGCTCGTTGAGATTCTTGTCGCTTGGATCGGTCATCACCAGATGCGAAATCTCGTGGTAGCGCTTGAGGTATTCCGCCTGCTCTGAAATCCCTTCGGCCACGAAATCGTACACGCTGCCGGTAACGTTACGCGGCGGATCCTGTTGCAGGCGAGAGACGATCAGATCCTGCTCGTAAACAATACGGCCATCATCCAGCCCCTGCTCACGGTTGAGGATTTTCATCAGCGTCGATTTACCCGCACCGTTACGGCCCACCAGACAGACGCGCTCGTTATCTTCGATATGCAGCTCTGCATTATCGAGAAGCGGTGCGTCGCTGAACGAGAGCCACGCGCCATGCATACTAATTAAAGACATTTATTTTTCCTTTCAGACCGCGGAGATCAGCCAGCAGTTATGAATTTGACGGTTACGGGCAAAGTCCTGAGACAGCGTTTTTTGGCTGATTTCTTGTGCTTTCAGTCCCAGTTCGGCCAGGCCGTCGTGATCCATGCGGAATCCGCGCTTGTTGTTCGAGAACATAATGGTGCCGCCTTTACGCAGCAGACGCTTCAGGTCGGTCATCAGGCGCAGGTGATCGCGTTGAACATCAAAGCTATCCTCCATACGCTTGGAGTTAGAGAAGGTTGGCGGATCGATGAAGATCAGATCGAACTGCTCGTCGGTGTCACGCAGCCAGCCCAGCACGTCGGCCTGTAGCAGGCGATGCTGTCGACCGGTTAAGCCGTTAAGACGCAGGTTGCGCTCTGCCCACTCCAGATAGGTACGGGACATATCTACCGTGGTGGTGCTACGCGCCCCGCCAAGCCCCGCATGAACGCTGGCGCTGCCGGTATAGGAGAACAGGTTCAGGAAGTCTTTGCCCTTGCTCATCTGGCCCAGCATACGGCGGGCGATACGGTGGTCAAGGAACAGGCCGGTATCAAGGTAGTCGGTCAGGTTTACCCACAGGCGAGCGTTATATTCGCCCACTTCGATGAAGTCGCCCTTCTCGCCCATCTTCTGATATTGGTTTTTGCCTTTCTGACGCTCGCGGGTTTTCAGCACCAGCTTGTTAGGCGAAATGCCGAGTACGGCGATGGTGGCCGCAATCACGTCCAGCATACGCTGGCGCGCTTTTTGCGCATCGATGGTTTTCGGTGGAGCGTATTCCTGAACCACCACCCAGTCCGCATAGCGGTCAACCGCCACGTTGTATTCCGGCAGATCAGCGTCGTACAGGCGATAACATTCAATGCCTTCCTGCTTCGCCCACTTCTCAAATTTCTTCAGATTCTTGCGCAGGCGGTTGGCGTAGTCTTCCGCCACGCCGGACGGTTTGCTGTCCGCCGCAATCTCTGCCAGATGGTAGTTTTTCTGTACGCAGTCCAGCGGGCCGTTTTTCGCCTTGAACTGGCGATCTGCACGCAGTTGCAGGCAGCTCAGCAGTTCCGGCGAGGCGCTAAACAGAGAAAGATTCCAGCCGCCGAAATGCGCCTTCATGTTGCGCCCCAGCAGGCTGTGCAGGGCAATCAGCGCCGGCTCGCTGCCCAGACGCTCACCGTACGGCGGGTTGCTGATAACGGTACCGTACGGGCCTTTTGGCAGCGGATTGGTCAGGTTCGCCACATCCTTAACGTCAAAGGTCACCAGCTCACCGATCCCGGCACGACGGGCGTTGCTGCGCGCGCGCTCAATTACCCGCGCGTCGCTGTCCGAACCGTAAAAGTGAGACGTGTACTCCGCCAGCCCTTTACGCGCGCGGGTCTGCGCGTCGTCTTTAACCTCTTTCCAGATGGCTTCATCGTGCTGCGCCCAGCCTTTGAAGCCCCACTGTCCACGATGCAACCCTGGCGCACGGTCGGTGGCCAGCATCGCGGCCTCAATCAGCAGCGTACCGGAACCGCACATGGGATCGAGCAGCGGCGTACCTGGCTGCCAGCCGGAGCGCATCACGATCGCGGCGGCCAGGGTCTCTTTGATTGGCGCCATGCCGGTGCGATCGCGGTAGCCTCGCAGATGCAGGCCCGCCCCGCTCAGATCCAGGGAGATGCTCGCCGTGTCGCCGTTAAGCCAGACGTTGATGCGCAGATCCGGGTTTTCGCGGTCAACGTTCGGACGTTCTTTATTACGACGCGTGAAGCAGTCCACAATGGCGTCTTTGACGCGCAGGGCACCGTACTGGCTGTTGCGGATCTCGTCGTTGACGCCGTTGAAATGCACCGCAAAGGTGGCATCCGGCGTGAAGATCTCTGTCCAGTCGATCATCTGTACGCCGGTGTAGAGATCAAGATCGCTGTAGACCTTGCACTCTTTCATCGGCAGCATGATGCGCGACGCCAGACGGCTCCACATCAGGCTCTGGTAAATAAGCCGCGTGTCGCCCTCAAAATGGACACCACCCTGAACCACCTGGCACTCTTTCGCGCCCAGGCCTTCCAGTTCAGTTTTTAACAGCTCTTCCAGCCCACGGGCCGTACTGGCAAACAGAGAATTCATATCGTCACTTTTACTCATAGAAAATTGTCGCGCATTATAGCTAATATGGCGTGTATGTCATAAAGTTGAAGGCTTATTTCTTTAGCGGGAGTGTGCAGTGGCGACGTTATCCAGGCTTTTTATTCATCCGGTGAAATCCATGCGCGGCATCGGCGTGACCCACGCGCTGGCCGATATGAGCGGCTTCGCCTTCGATCGCATTTTTATGGTCACCGAGCCTGACGGTACGTTCATCACCGCGCGCCAGTTCCCGCAGATGGTTCGCTTTACCCCTTCCCCGCTTCATGACGGTTTGCATTTGACCGCGCCGGACGGCTCAAGCGTGGTTGTCCGCTTTGCTGATTTTGCGCCCGTCGATGCGCCAACGGAAGTGTGGGGGAATCATTTTACCGCGCGCATCGCGCCGGACGCTATAAACCAGTGGCTGAGCGGCTTTTTCTCCCGCGACGTTCAGCTGCGCTGGGTTGGACCCGCGCTGACCCGTCGCGTAAAACGCCACGACGCGGTTCCCCTCTCCTTCGCGGATGGATTTCCCTTCCTGCTGACCAGCGAGGCCTCGCTGCGCGACTTACAGCGCCGCTGCAAAGCCAGCGTGCAGATGGAGCAGTTCCGCCCAAATCTGGTGGTGACCGGCGCGGACGCCTGGGATGAAGATACCTGGAAAGTCATCCGCATCGGCAGCGTTATTTTTGATGTCGTGAAGCCGTGCAGCCGCTGTATTTTCACCACCGTCAGCCCGGAGAAAGGCCAGAAACACCCTTCCGGCGAACCGCTGAAAACGTTGCAGTCATTTCGTACCGCGCAGGATAACGGTGATGTCGACTTCGGCCAGAACCTGATCCCCCGTTCAAGCGGCGTGATCCGCGTGGGCGACGAGGTCGAAATTCTGACTCGCGGGCCTGCACGAATGTACGGCGCAGGCCAGCAAGATGAAATGGCCGCCCCTGAGACAAACGTCGCCGCTGCGGTGGATATTCACTGGGAAGGCAAGGTCATTCGTGGCAATAATCAGCAGGTGCTACTGGAGCAGCTGGAGCAGGCAGGGATCCGCGTACCGTATTCCTGTCGCGCGGGGATCTGCGGATGCTGTCGCATTAAACTGGTCGATGGTGAAGTGAATGCCCTGAAGAAATCTGCGATTGGCAATGACGGCACGATACTGTGCTGTAGCTGTGTGCCAAAAACGAGCGTACAGCTCGAAGCTTAAACCGCCTGTTCGAGGCTGAAGGCATCCACGCGCAGCTGTGGCTTCAGCCTGTCATTCATCACTTTGATGGCGTCGCCTAACTGCATCACTCGCCCGGCAATGGTCACGCCGGGTTGGGCTAGCAGGCAGAGCGCGGCGTTTTCACCGGGTTCAACCACCAGCAAATTCACTTCTTCTTCGGTATCGCTCAGATTGACGCTTGCCGCATCGCCGGTAGCCGGGTTCCAGCTCATGCCGTGCGCGAGGAAATGCCAGCTTTTCGGCATTTGTGGTTTCAGGAAACGGATCGCCACCAGCGCATTTAAAACCAGTTCAGCGCGCTGTTCTTTGGAGAGATCGAAGTCGCGGCATTTTTCTTCGAAAGAGAAATAGAGCGCAGCGTCGTCAACGCAAAAGCCTGAAGGAGCAAACGCGTCTGGGGTTAACATTCGGCGCGCAAAACGAGAACGAAACAACATGCCATTGGCTAAGTCGAGCATCATGCGGTCATGCTCTTCACAAAAATACCAGCGCCAGTTATCGTCAGGTTTAATTCGCATGTTTCTCTCCCGTCCCCAAAACGTCCTGTACTAAAAATGTCCTGTTTGCCGCTTCGCTTATAACACTAGTAATAAAAGACTATAATGTCTAAATAAGCAACAATGACGGAATATAAAACAACCAGGGCTGGAAATAAAGCCCTGGTTGTCTGATTAAGAGAAAAGATTAGATATGCGTGACGATTTCTTTAATCAACGGCGGCCCTTTGAAAATAAAGCCGGAATAAATTTGCACCAGTGATGCACCAGCCGCCATCTTCTCACGTGCAGCAATGACAGAATCAATGCCGCCCACGCCAATAATCGGCAGCTGGCCTTTTAATTCCGCAGACAGTGCGCGAATAATTTCAGTGCTCTTTAATTGAACCGGACGTCCGCTTAATCCACCCGCTTCGTCACAGTTTTTCATTCCCTGAACGAGGGAACGGTCGAGGGTTGTATTGGTCGCAATCACACCGTCAATATTATGGCGAACTAAACTGTCGGCAACCTGGATCAATTCTTCAACCGAAAGATCCGGGGCGATCTTAACCGCGACCGGGACATATTTATGGTGGATCGCCTGTAGCGCCGTTTGTTTATTTTTAATGGCGCTAAGAAGATCGTCGAGCGCTTCGCCATATTGTAATGAACGCAGCCCTGGGGTGTTAGGCGATGATATATTCACCGCGATATAACCCGCATAGGCATAGACTTTTTCCATACAAATCAGATAGTCATCTTTACCCTGCTCGACTGGGGTGTCTTTATTTTTGCCGATATTAATACCCAGCACGCCATCAAAATGGGCTTTTTTTACGTTCTCAACCAGACGATCGACGCCAAGGTTATTAAAGCCCATGCGGTTGATCAGCCCCTCGGCTTCAACCAGGCGGAACAGACGCGGCTTGTCATTTCCCGGCTGCGGGCGCGGCGTCACCGTCCCGATTTCGATCGAGCCAAAGCCCATCGCACCGAGTGCATCAATGCATTCGCCATTTTTATCCAGACCGGCCGCCAGGCCCAGTGGATTTTTGAACGTCAGGCCCATGCACTGAACGGGTTTTTCCGGCACGTTTTGACGCACCAGCGCGGCCAGAGGCGTTCCTGTAATACGGCGTAACTGCTGAAATGTAAATTCATGAGCGCGCTCAGGATCGAGCTGGAAAAGGGCTTTACGAACGAAGGGGTAGTACATGAACTCTCCTGGATTCCCGGTGTGCAAACCGGGAGGGGATTATGTGCGATCCCGCCCGGAAAGGGAATTGACCTGTGGCAAAAAAAGCCGTTTAAAACGCAATCGTTTACTTATCGGCAATCTTCTTATGCATTTTTCAGCATTCATCCTGAGGATAAATCATTTAGTGGAATAACCACGCAATGTCACACTCCTGAAAATTGTTATGAATGTTAGATAAAAGCAAACAATTAGTTATAAGGAGCAACCATGCGCGTCATTACTCTGGCCGGAAGCCCACGCTTCCCCTCACGCTCCAGCGCTCTGCTGGAATACGCTCGCGAAAAGCTTAATGCTCTGGATGTGGAAGTGTGTCACTGGAATTTACACAATTTCGCGCCTGAAGATCTGCTCTACGCCCGTTTTGACAGCCCGGCGCTGAAAACCCTGATCGAACAGTTTAAGAGTGCTGACGGGCTGATCGTCGCGACACCGATTTATAAAGCCTCTTTTTCCGGCGCGCTGAAAACGCTGCTCGATCTGCTGCCCGAACGCGCGCTGGACGGCAAGGTCGTCCTGCCGCTGGCCACGGGCGGCACGGTCGCCCATTTGCTGGCGGTAGATTATGCCCTTAAGCCGGTTCTGAACGCGCTGAAAGCCCAGGAGATCCTGCATGGCGTGTTCGCTGACGACTCACAGGTGATTGATTACCAGCATAAACCGCATTTTACGCCGAACCTGCAAACCCGCCTCGACGGCGCGCTTGAAACCTTCTGGCATGCCCTGAACCGCCGGGATCGTCACGCAGCGGCAAGTCATCAATCACAAGGAGTGGCCCATGTTTAAAACCGTTACCCGTATCGGGCTGGCAGGTCTGCTGGCAATGGCGTCACTGGCTCAGGCGGCGGAGACCGCGCCGGAGAGCCTGCGTATCGGTTATCAGAAAGGCAGCGTCAGCATGGTGCTGGCGAAAAGCCATGCGCTGCTGGAGACGCGCTTTCCGGAGACCACATTTTCCTGGGTCGAGTTTCCCGCCGGACCACAGATGCTGGAGGCGCTGAACGTCGGGAGTATTGATTTAGGCAGCACCGGCGATATCCCGCCTATCTTTGCTCAGGCTGCCGGGGCGGATCTGGTTTACGTTGGCGTTGAGCCCGCCAAGCCGAAGGCAGAGGTGATCCTGGTACCGGAAAACAGCGATATTAAAAGCGTCGCCGATCTTAAAGGCCATAAGGTTGCTTTCCAGAAAGGTTCCAGCTCGCACAACCTGCTGCTGCGCGCGTTGCAGGAAGCCGGCCTTAAATTCACCGATATCCAGCCCGTATACCTGACGCCTGCCGATGCGCGCGCGGCGTTTCAGCAAAAGAACGTCGATGCCTGGGCAATCTGGGATCCGTACTACTCCGCCGCACTGTTGCAGGGCGGGGTAAGGGTGCTTAAAGACGGCACTACCCTGAAGCAGACCGGTTCGTTCTACCTGGCGGCACGTCCGTACGCAGAGAAAAATGGCGCCTTTATTCAGCAGGTGCTGGATACCTTTACCCAGGCCGATGCGCTGACCCAGAGCCAGCGTCAGCAGAGCATCACGTTGCTGGCAAAAACCATGGGCTTACCTGAACCGGTGATCGCCACGTATCTTGACCATCGTCCACCCACCACCATTGCGCCGGTTAACGCCCACGTTGCCGCGCTTCAGCAGCAAACGGCCGATCTCTTTTATCAAAACCGCCTGGTTCCAAAGCAGGTGAATATTCGCGAACGCATCTGGCAACCCGCTGGCATTGAAGGAAAAAAATCATGAGTCTGAATCTTTTCTGGTTTTTACCCACCCACGGTGATGGACACTATCTTGGTACAGAAGAAGGCGCCCGCCCGGTCGATCACGGCTATCTACAGCAGATCGCCCAGGCGGCAGATCGCATCGGTTTTACCGGGGTGCTGATCCCGACGGGCCGCTCATGTGAGGATGCGTGGCTGGTTGCCGCATCCATGATCCCCGTCACCCAGCGCCTGAAGTTCCTGGTAGCCTTGCGTCCGAGCGTAGTGTCTCCCACCGTCGCGGGGCGCCAGGCGGCAACGCTGGACAGGCTGTCCAACGGACGCGCGCTGTTCAACCTGGTGACGGGCAGCGATCCGCAGGAGCTGGCGGGCGACGGCGTCTTCCTCGATCATACCGAGCGTTATGAAGCTTCCGCAGAGTTCACCCGCGTCTGGCGGCGTCTGCTGGAAGGGGAAACCGTTACCTTCGAAGGAAAACATATCCACGTTCGCGATGCGAAGCTCTACTTCCCGCCGGTACAGCAGCCGCGCCCTCCCCTCTATTTCGGCGGATCGTCTGACGTGGCGCAGGCGCTGGCGGCCGAGCAGGTCGATCTCTATCTGACCTGGGGCGAGCCGCCGGAGCTGGTTAAAGAGAAAATTGCCCAGGTACGCGCTAAAGCCGCAGAACATGGTCGTACGGTACGCTTCGGTATTCGCCTGCATGTGATTGTACGCGAAACCAACGACGAGGCCTGGCAAGCCGCAGACCGTCTGATCGCTCATCTGGACGACGACACCATCGCCAAAGCACAGGCCGCCTTTGCCAAAACCGACTCCGTAGGCCAGCACCGAATGGCCTCCCTGCACAACGGCAAGCGCGAGAATCTGGAGATCAGCCCAAACCTGTGGGCCGGTGTGGGACTGGTGCGCGGCGGCGCCGGTACGGCGCTGGTGGGCGACGGTCCAACCGTGGCGGCACGCATTAATGAATATGCAGAGCTGGGAATCGACAGCTTTATCCTCTCCGGCTATCCGCATCTGGAAGAGGCGTACAAGGTGGGTGAACTGCTGTTCCCGCATCTGGATGTCGCTATCCCGGAAATTCCGCAGCCGCGTCAGCTTCAGTTGCAGGGTGAAGCCGTGGCGAACGCGTTTATCCCGAGAAAACTCGCGCAAAGCTAAGGAGCCGCCATGTCTGTATTCGCACAAAAATGGCTGCTGCGCGCCGCGCCGTGGTTTCTGCCCGTCGGCATTGTCCTCGTCTGGCAGCTGGCGTCGTCAACCGGCTGGCTGTCGAGCCGCATTTTGCCCTCGCCGGAAGGCGTTGTGGAAGCGTTCTGGTCGCTCAGCGCCAGCGGTGAGCTGTGGCAGCATCTGGCTATCAGCTCCTGGCGTGCCGTCATCGGCTTTTCGATTGGCGGCAGCATCGGCCTGACCCTGGGGCTCATCAGCGGCCTGTCCCGCTGGGGCGAGCGGCTGCTGGACACCTCCGTTCAGATGCTGCGTAACGTGCCGCATCTGGCGCTGATCCCGCTGGTTATCCTGTGGTTTGGCATTGACGAGAGCGCCAAAATCTTCCTCGTGGCGCTGGGGACGTTGTTCCCGATTTATATCAATACCTGGCATGGGATCCGCAATATCGATCGCGGGCTGGTTGAGATGGCCCGCAGCTATGGCCTGTCGGGTTTTGCTCTGTTTACCCACGTGATCCTGCCGGGCGCCCTGCCCTCCATTATGGTCGGCGTACGTTTTGCGCTCGGCCTGATGTGGCTCACCCTGATCGTGGCGGAAACCATTTCGGCAAACTCCGGCATTGGTTATCTGGCGATGAACGCCCGCGAGTTCCTGCAAACGGACGTGGTGGTGGTTGCCATTATCCTTTATGCCCTGCTCGGCAAACTGGCGGACGTCAGCGCCCAGTGGCTGGAACGTAGCTGGCTGCGCTGGAACCCGGCCTATACCGCTCAGGAGGCGAAAGCATGAATACTGCACGACTGAACCAGGGGACACCGTTACTGCTGAACGGCGTGACCAAACGCTACGGCGAAAACACCATTCTGAATGCACTGGATCTGCATATCCCTGCCGGACAGTTTGTGGCCGTTGTCGGACGCAGCGGTGGCGGCAAAAGTACCCTGCTGCGTCTTTTAGCCGGGCTGGAAGCCCCCAACGGCGGCGACATTCTGGCGGGCACGACGCCGCTGGCCACTATTCAGGATGATACGCGCATGATGTTTCAGGACGCGCGTCTGCTGCCGTGGAAAACGGTGATGGATAACGTCGGGCTGGGCCTGAAGGGCAGCTGGCAGGAGGAAGCCCGACAGGCACTCGCCGCGGTCGGGCTGGAGAATCGTGCGGGAGAGTGGCCCGCCGCACTGTCGGGAGGACAGAAGCAGCGCGTGGCGCTGGCGCGCGCGCTGATTCATCGTCCGGGCCTGTTGCTGCTTGATGAACCGCTCGGCGCCCTCGACGCCCTGACGCGGATCGAGATGCAGGATTTGATTGAATCGCTCTGGAAGGCGCACGGCTTTACGGTGCTGCTGGTGACGCATGACGTCAGCGAAGCCGTGGCGATGGCCGACCGGGTGCTGTTAATAGAAGAGGGAAAAATCGGTCTGGATCTGATGGTGGATATTCAACGCCCTCGCCGGGTGGGGTCAGCGAGACTGGCGGAGCTGGAGGCGGAAGTGCTGGATAGAGTGATAAAACGTGGAGTGAGTGAACGGGCATTGATTAAGGCTAATGCCTGATGCCCTCTCCCACAGGGAGAGGGAGAAAACCGATGTCCCGCTACTCCACGCAGGCCCGGTAAGCGTAGCGCCACCGGGCTTTTTTTATATCAGGCCAGCGCCTTCGCAATCTTCTCGTACAGATCGCCAGACAGGTTTTCCAGCCCTTTCAGCTGCTCAAGCGCGGCGCGCATTTTCGCCTGGCGCTGTGCATCGTAGCGTTTCAGGCGGATCAGCGGCTCAATCAGACGAGACGCCACCTGCGGATTACGGCTGTTCAGCTCGGTCAGCATTTCAACCATGAACTGATATCCGCTGCCGTCTTCGGCGTGGAACGCGGCCGGGTTGCTGCTGGCAAACGCGCCAATCAGCGAGCGGACGCGGTTCGGGTTGCTTATGGTGAACGAACGGTGCTTCAGCAGGCTGCGTACGTTGCTGAGCACATCGGCTGCCGGGCTGGTGGCCTGAAGGATGAACCACTTGTCCATTACCAGACCATCCTGATGCCACCTGTCGTCGTACTCCTGCATCAGCGCATCGCGGCATGGCAGCTCGGCAGCAACGCTTGCAGCCAGTGCGGCCAGCGCATCCGTCATGTTATCGGCCTCATGGTACTGCTTGCTCACCAGCGTGTTCGCCAGCTCTGACTCACCAAACGCCAGATAGCGCAGGCAGGTATTGCGCAGGGTACGCTTGCCGATATCCGCATGCTCCACGCGGTACGCGTCCAGCTTGTTGGCGTTGTAAATCGCCAGGAACTCGTCCGCCAGCTCGGTCGCCAGCGTGCGGGTCAGCGCTTCGCGCACCGCCACGATCGCAATCGGATCGATGATGTCAAACAGCTCGGCGATTTCAGTCGCGGACGGCAGCGTCAAAATTTCAGCCGCCAGCGCCGGGTCAATTTTCTCATCCAGCAGGATGGCACGGAAGGCGTCTGCCACATGAACCGGTAGCGTCAACGGCTGGCCCTGCTGGTAACGGTTCACGTTCAGCTTGATGTAGGTCGCCAGCAGGCTTTGTGCCGCATCCCAGCGCGAGAAATCGTTGCGCGCGTGACGCATCAGGAACGTCAGCTGCTGATCGCTCCACTTGTACTCGAGTTTAACCGGCGCGGAAAACTCGCACAGCAGTGCTGGCACGGGCTGGAAGTAGACGTTATCGAAGATAAAGGTCTGCTCTGCCTGGGTCACATTCAGTACGTTGTGTACCGGATGACCGCCCTTCTGTAACGGGATCACGTTGCCTTCGTTGTCGTACAGCTCCACGCTGAACGGAATGTGAAGCGGATATTTCTCTTCCTGCTCGGCCGTAGGCGGCGTGCGCTGGCTGATGGTCAGCGTGTACTGCTCGGTTTCCGGGTTGTAGTCGTCTTTGACGGTCACAATCGGCGTGCCGGCCTGGCTGTACCAGCGGCGGAAGTGCGAGAGATCCACGTTAGATGCGTCTTCCATCGCCTGGACGAAATCGTCGCAGGTGGCCGCACTGCCGTCGTGGCGTTCAAAGTAGAGCTGCATCCCTTTCTGGAAGTTCTCTTCACCCAGCAGGGTGTGGATCATGCGGATAATTTCAGCGCCTTTTTCATACACCGTCAGGGTGTAGAAGTTATTCATCTCGATGACTTTATCCGGGCGGATCGGGTGCGCCATTGGGCTGGCGTCTTCTGCGAACTGGAGGCCACGCATGGTACGCACGTTATTGATGCGGTTCACCGCCCGCGATCCCAGATCGGAGCTGAACTCCTGATCGCGGAAAACGGTTAAGCCCTCTTTCAGACTCAGCTGGAACCAGTCGCGGCAGGTGACGCGGTTCCCGGTCCAGTTGTGGAAATATTCGTGGCCGATAACGCGTTCAATATCGAGGTAATCTTTATCCGTTGCGGTATCGGTGCGCGCCAGCACGTATTTGGAGTTAAAGATGTTAAGACCTTTATTCTCCATCGCGCCCATGTTGAAGAAATCGACAGCCACGATCATATAAATGTCGAGGTCATATTCGAGGCCAAAGCGCGTTTCATCCCACTTCATGGAGTTAATGAGGGAGGTCATTGCCCACGGCGCGCGGTCGAGATTGCCACGATCAACGAACAGCTCCAGCGCGACTTCACGGCCAGAACGCGTTTTGAAGGTGTCGCGCAGAACATCGAAATCTCCCGCCACCAGCGCAAACAGATAGCATGGTTTCGGGAACGGATCCTGCCACTGCACCCAGTGACGGCCGTTCTCAAGTTCCCCTTCGCCAATACGGTTGCCGTTGGAGAGCAGGTACGGGTACAGCGTTTTGTCGGCAATAATTTTAGTGGTAAAGCGCGCCAGCACGTCCGGACGATCCAGATACCAGGTAATGTGGCGGAAACCCTCGGCTTCACACTGGGTACACAGGGCCACGCCTGACTGGTAAAGCCCTTCCAGCGCGGTATTGGCGGCGGGGCTGATTTCATTCACGATGCGCAGCGTAAAGCGTTCCGGCAGGTTGTCGATGACCAGCTGGTTGCCTTCTTCTTTATAGTCTAACCAGGCTTCATCATTAATATGCAGGGAAACCAGCGTCAGGTCTTCACCATCCAGACGCAGCGGCACGGCTGTCGCGCTCTGGCGCGTCACCTGGCTTACCGCCGTCACGACGGTTTTTGTGGCATCCAGGTCGAAGGTCAGATCGATATCGCTTATCAGGTATTCCGGCGCACGGTAGTCGTGGCGGTATTTAGCTTGTGGCTGTTGTGTCATAGAAAACCTTATGCATCGTTTGTCGAGTAACGATTCAATATATTCCTGTTGTGTAAAACGCGCTATGCAGAATGTTCATCTTTTCAGGCACAACGCCCTTTTTAGCTACATTTTTGTAACACAGGGCACGAAATGCTCTCGACCATAAAGTGTGCTTATGTTGTGATCGGGGTTCAATAAATCACTAAACAGGGTATACTCCGGAGTTGTTTATTGTACTAAACGCTCCCGTGAGAGGATGCTACAGCGCACCTATGACTCAATTCGCTTCTCCGGTTCTGCATACGTTGCTGGATACCGATGCGTACAAGCTGCATATGCAGCAAGCCGTGTTTCACCACTATCATGATGTTCATGTTGCGGCGGAATTTCGCTGCCGGGGTGACGACTTGCTGGGTATCTACGCAGATTCCATTCGTGAACAGGTCGATGCCATGCAGCATCTGGCGCTCACCGATGACGAATATCAATGGCTTTCTGGCCTGCCTTTCTTTAAAGCGGACTATCTGAACTGGCTGCGCGACTTCCGCTATAAGCCGGAACAGGTCACCGTCACCAATGATAACGGCAAGCTGGACATTCGCCTGACCGGTCCGTGGCGCGAAGTGATCATGTGGGAAGTGCCGCTTCTGGCAGTGATCAGCGAGCTGGCCCACCGCTATCGCTCCCCTGAAACCGGTGTGACGCAGGCCGTTGCCGCTCTGGAAAATAAACTCGTTGAGTTTAACCAGTTGACCGAAGGGCTGGATATGTCCCGCTTCCGTCTGATGGACTTTGGCACGCGCCGCCGCTTCTCTCGCGAGGTCCAGGAAGCCATCGTCAGACGCCTGCAACAGGAGCCGTGGTTCGTTGGCACCAGTAACTACGATCTGGCGCGCCGTCTTGATTTAACGCCGATGGGCACCCAGGCGCACGAATGGTTCCAGGCGCACCAGCAGATCAGCCCAGACCTCGCCAACAGCCAGCGCGCCGCCCTCGCCGCGTGGCTTGATGAATACCCGGATCGGCTGGGTATTGCCCTTACCGACTGCATTACCATGGACGCGTTCCTGCGCGACTTTGGCCCTGAGTTTGCCGTACGCTACCAGGGGTTACGCCATGATTCCGGGGATCCGGTTGAATGGGGTGAGAAAGCCATTGCCCATTACGAAAAGCTGGGTATCGACCCAATGAGTAAGGTGCTGGTCTTCTCCGATAACCTTGACCTGGCGAAAGCCATCGACCTTTATCGTCACTTCTCTTCCCGGGTGAACCTGAGTTTTGGGATTGGTACGCGGTTAACCTGCGATATTCCTCAGGTGAAACCGCTGAACATCGTTATAAAACTGGTGGAATGTAACGGTAAGCCGGTCGCGAAGCTCTCCGACAGCCCGGGCAAAACCATCTGCCATGACAAAGCGTTTGTTCGCGCATTACGCAAAGCCTTCGATCTGCCTCAGGTCAAAAAAGCCAGTTAACCGCTTCGGGGAGCCTTCATGGCTCCCCTTCTCTTATTTATTTCTTATTTCTTCTCTCAAGACGGTGAAATTTACTTGTCTGATAGCGGATGGCAGGTAACATAGATATCCCCCCAATAAGGGCGGACAAGTGTTTATTTTTTCCGACTATTAACAGAGAGAATATTATGAGCGTTGTGCCTGTAGCCGACGTACTCCAGGGCCGTGTCGCCGTTGACCAGGAGGTCACCGTGCGCGGATGGGTGCGTACTCGCCGAGATTCTAAAGCTGGCATCTCCTTCCTCGCCGTCTATGACGGTTCCTGCTTTGATCCTGTACAGGCCGTCATTAATAATTCTCTGCCCAATTACAATGATGACGTTCTGCACCTGACAACAGGCTGTTCCGTGATCGTCACCGGTGTTGTGGTGGCCTCTCCGGGCCAGGGTCAGAGCTACGAAATTCAGGCGACCTCGGTGGAAGTGACCGGCTGGGTTGAAGATCCGGACACCTATCCGATGGCTGCAAAGCGTCACAGCATTGAATATCTGCGTGAAGTCGCGCACCTGCGTCCGCGCACCAACCTGATTGGTGCGGTTGCGCGCGTGCGTCATACGCTGGCGCAGGCGCTGCATCGCTTCTTTGACGAGCAGGGTTATTTCTGGGTTTCTACCCCGCTGATCACGGCTTCTGATACCGAAGGTGCAGGTGAAATGTTCCGCGTTTCAACGCTGGATATGGAAAACCTGCCGCGTACGCCGGAAGGTAAAGTCGATTACGACAAAGACTTCTTTGGTAAAGAAGCCTTCCTGACGGTTTCCGGCCAGCTGAACGGCGAAACCTACGCCTGTGCGCTGTCTAAGATCTACACCTTCGGCCCAACCTTCCGTGCGGAAAACTCCAACACCAGCCGTCACTTGGCGGAATTCTGGATGCTGGAGCCGGAAGTGGCCTTTGCCGATCTGAATGACGTGGCAGGCCTGGCAGAAGCGATGCTGAAATACGTGTTCAAAGCGGTTCTCGAAGAGCGCGCAGACGACATGAAATTCTTCGCTGAGCGTGTCGATAACGACGCCATCGCCCGTCTTGAGCGCTTCGTTTCCGCAGACTTCGCGCAGGTAGACTACACCGATGCGGTCGCTATCCTGGAAAAATGCGGTGAGAAATTCGAGAACCCGGTTTACTGGGGCGTGGATCTCTCCTCCGAGCACGAACGTTATCTGGCAGAGAAGCACTTCAAAGCACCGGTTGTGGTGAAAAACTATCCGAAAGACATTAAGGCGTTCTATATGCGCCTTAACGAAGACGGTAAAACCGTTGCTGCGATGGACGTACTGGCACCGGGCATCGGCGAAATCATCGGTGGTTCCCAGCGTGAAGAGCGTCTGGACGTGCTGGACGCGCGTATGCAGGAGATGGGTCTGAACCCGGCGGACTACAGCTGGTATCGCGACCTGCGCCGCTACGGCACCGTGCCGCACTCCGGCTTTGGCCTGGGCTTCGAGCGTCTGATTGCCTACGTGACAGGCGTTCAGAACGTACGTGATGTGATTCCATTCCCACGCACGCCGCGTAACGCAAGCTTCTAACCGTCCACATCAATAATGGCCAGCACTTGCTGGCCATTATTTTATCCTGCAACGTCAGTTTTCGTCAGTCGAAAGTAAGCATCTTTAAACCACAACCCCGCAATAACCTCTACCTGTTACGTTTTGTTTCCACGAAACATCTGGCCACAAAAAAATAACCCCATTCTTATTGCGCTTAAAGCAACTCTTACGTGATAGCACAAAAAACAATCAATTTCTTAGCCATCTGGATGGCTTTTGCCGATCATAAGAAAAAATGACCCGTTTAACTTCTGTTTACAGGAAAGGCCTTTAGCTAAATTAAATATAAGGAAATCATATATATAAGAATAAAGCGGATGTTTTATTCACCAGACTGCGCTGAAATTTGAGGTGCTTCACAAAGTTCCCAAAAATACATATTTAGTTACACATATTTTCTTTTTGTAACTGAATCTTGAAGATTGTAGCACTTTCAGTGTAGCGAAACGCTTCTATGAATGGAAAGATGCCTGTCAGACACATAAAGACACCTAACTCTCATCAATAGTTCCGGAAATATTTATTGACAGAATTTATTGACGGCAGTGGCGAGTGTCATAAAAAAACCAATGAGGGTAATAAATAATGATGAAGCGCAATATCCTGGCAGTGGTAGTCCCTGCCCTGCTGGTAGCCGGTGCAGCAAACGCTGCTGAAATCTATAACAAAGACGGCAACAAATTAGATCTTTACGGGAAAGCAGTTGGCCTGCATTACTTCTCTGATAATGACGGCAGCAATGGCGACAACACTTACGCGCGTCTGGGTTTCAAAGGCGAAACGCAGATCAACGATCAGCTGACCGGTTATGGTCAGTGGGAATACAACTTCCAGGGTAACAACTCTGAAGGCGCAGATGCACAGAACGGCAACAAAACCCGTCTGGCATTCGCAGGTCTGAAATTCGGCGATGCAGGCTCCTTCGACTACGGTCGTAACTACGGCCTGGTCTATGACGCAATCGGCATCACCGATATGCTGCCTGAGTTCGGTGGTGACACCGGCGCAACCGATAACTTCTTCTCTGGCCGTACCGGTGGTCTGGCGACTTACCGTAACAGCAACTTCTTCGGCCTGGTTGATGGTCTGAACTTTGGCGTTCAGTACCTGGGCAAGAACGAGCGTGATATCGCAGTACGTTCTAACGGCGACGGCTGGGCGACCTCTCTGAGCTATGACTACGAAGGCTTCGGCATCGTGGGTGCTTACGGCGCAGCTGACCGTACCAACAACCAGCAGACCCTGGACTGGGGTAAAGGCGACAAAGCTGAGCAGTGGGCTACCGGTCTGAAATACGACGCGAACAACATCTACCTGGCAGCGGTATACGGCGAAATGCGTAACGCAGCGCGCCTGAGCAACAGAGGTTTCGCTAACAAATCTCAGGACTTCTCCGTTGTGGCTCAGTACCAGTTCGACTTCGGCCTGCGTCCGTCCATCGCTTACTACAAATCTAAAGCGAAAGACGTAGAAAATATCGGTGACGAAGACTACATCAACTACATCGATATCGGTGCGACCTACTACTTCAACAAAAACATGTCCGCCTATGTTGACTACCAGATCAACCAGCTGAAAGACGACAACAAGCTGGGCATCAACAATGATGACATCGTGGCTCTGGGTCTGGTTTACCAGTTCTAATCAACACACCTCATTGTTATATGCTTAATGAACAGGGCTTCGGCCCTGTTTTTTTATTCCTGAGAGAAAAAAATAGCGACTTTTGAAAAGCCGCACGCTTTTCGTCGCAAACGGTTGGCATTTTGTAAATCTACCGTTAACCTGATAGCGGATTTCACTTCTGTAATCACAATGGAACTTCGTCATGTTTGAGAACATTACTGCCGCTCCTGCCGACCCAATTCTGGGCCTGGCCGATCTGTTTCGTGCCGACGACCGCCCTGGCAAAATCAACCTGGGTATTGGTGTATATAAAGATGAAACCGGCAAGACTCCGGTACTGACCAGCGTTAAAAAAGCTGAGCAGTATCTGCTGGAAAACGAAACCACCAAAAACTACCTCGGTATTGATGGTATTCCTGAATTTGGTCGCTGCACCCAGGAGCTGCTGTTCGGCAAAGGCAGCACCATTGTGAGCGAAAAACGCGCCCGCACGGCGCAGACCCCTGGTGGTACCGGCGCACTGCGCGTGGCGGCAGATTTTCTGGCGAAAAACACCTCCGTCAAGCGCGTGTGGGTAAGCAACCCAAGCTGGCCGAACCACAAGAGCGTGTTCAACTCCGCGGGTCTGGAAGTGCGTGAATATGCCTATTACGACGCGGCAAACCACGCGCTGGACTTCGACGGCCTGCTGGCCAGCCTGAGCGAAGCCCAGGCAGGCGATGTGGTGCTGTTCCACGGCTGCTGCCATAACCCAACCGGTATCGATCCTACGCTTGAGCAGTGGGAACAGCTGGCTAAGCTGTCTGTAGAAAAAGGCTGGCTGCCGCTGTTCGACTTCGCTTACCAGGGCTTTGCTCGTGGTCTGGAAGAAGATGCTGAAGGGCTGCGCGCCTTCGCCGCAGTGCATCAGGAACTGATTGTCGCAAGCTCCTACTCCAAGAACTTTGGCCTGTATAACGAGCGCGTCGGTGCCTGTACGCTGGTGGCTGCTGACGAAGCAACCGTCGATCGCGCATTCAGCCAGATGAAATCCGTAATCCGCGCTAACTACTCCAACCCACCAGCACACGGTGCGTCTGTCGTTGCGACGATCCTGAGCAACGATGCGCTGCGCGCAATCTGGGAACAAGAGCTGAACGATATGCGTCAGCGCATTCAGCGCATGCGTCTGCTGTTTGTGAACACGCTGGCAGAGAAAGGCGCTAACCGTGATTTCAGCTTCATCATCAAGCAGAACGGCATGTTCTCCTTCAGCGGCCTGACCAAAGAGCAGGTGCTGCGCCTGCGTGAAGAGTTTGGCGTGTATGCCGTTGCCTCTGGTCGCGTGAACGTTGCAGGCATGACGCCTGACAACATGGCACCACTGTGCGAAGCCATTGTCGCAGTGCTGTAATCAGCACCCATAAAAAAGCCTGCATCATGCAGGCTTTTTTTATTTAACCGGGTTTACCAGACGGGCATTTCATCCTGAAGGAACGGGTTATGCAACCGCTCATCGCCCAGCGTCGACTTCGGACCGTGGCCAGGAATAAACGTCACGTCATCACCTAACGGCAATAACTTCTGCTTAATCGACTGAATCAGCTGACCGTGATCGCCGCGCGGGAAATCGCTGCGTCCTACGCCCCCTTTGAAAATCACGTCACCCGAAATCAGCAGACGCGACGAGTCATCAAAGAAGACGATATGACCGGGCGTATGCCCCGGGCAATGCAACACCTGTAAAGTCACATTCCCTACGTTAACGCGATCGCCTTCGTTCAGCCAGCGGTCAGGTGTCAATGGCTGACAGTCTTCCAGGCCAAACATACGGCTTTGAGCAGGTAATCCCTGTAGCCAGAACTCATCTTCTTTTTCCGGGCCGATAATCGGCACACCGTAGTGTTCAGCCAGTTCAGCCGCTGCACCCACATGGTCGAGATGACCATGGGTCAGTAAAATCTGCATCAACGTTACACCGCTGGCAGCGACTTCCTGCTTGATTGTCTCAGCGTCACCGCCGGGATCGACAAGCGCGGCCAGTTTAGTTTGTTCACACCAGATCAATGAACAGTTCTGTGAGAACGCGGTAACCGGAATAATACGATAGTTCATACTGCTCCTGTGTTTCGTTATTACCAGTGCCGAACCGGCCCGGTATCAATATGCACAAAGTTGCTACGTGGGTAGTATCCTACACCACCTGCGCGCATAGATAACGCCGCTTTGCGAATATTGGCTAACGAAACGCCTTCAATATGGAAATCCATCGCCTGCCCTTTCGTGTGATAGCTTTTTTTCGCTACCCCACGGCTGTGGGCGCGCAGTTCATTGTTGGTATCCAGAGAGCGATAGCCAGAAATGAGCTGCACCGGCCTTTTGGTCCCCAGCAGTCCCTGCAAGCGGTAAAGCTGATCGAATAATCCAGGATCGATGGCTTTGATTTTGTTCGCGCGGAAATCACGGAAAAAATGGTTGAGTCTTGCTAATTCATCCTGAATATAGCCTCTGCCATCGAAAAACTCCGCTTTAAGCGTCTCACCAGTATGCAGATTGTTGAGCGTTAAAATACGCGGACGAGGTGTCGAGAGGGTGGCAAATGCTGGCGTCGGAAGGATGGCAGCTGCGCCCAGCGCAACGCCACCTAACGCCAGCAATTTGCGGCGATTAGCGTCAAATTTGTCCATGATAATCAGGTCTACAGGTAAAAGAAATTGTCAATATGCTTAGCGCACGAAGGGCACCATAACTGGCAAAACCTGCTACGTCAAGGCGCCCAACCCCAGTGAATACGCGGCTTGCAGACAGATCGCCTTATATTCACCATAACTTACGACAATCATTTTCACCGAACTACTTCATTTACCTGATTAATTGTTCCGCTTTTGGCAAGATTTGTGCGCCGGATCGCGCTGTCAGATCATAATTGTAAATATCTGTACGATACTGGGTACGTCCGTCTGCCCCCACAAACGCCGTCAGATAGTAAAGATTGACCGGGATATTGTGGCGGATATTGACGTAACGCGTATCCCCCTGCTTCAGGGCATCTGATATCCGCGTATCGTTCCAGCCTGCATCCTGCAACAGCATATTCGCCAGCTCCGAGGCCTTATTCACGCGAACGCAGCCAGAACTGAGCGCGCGAGCGTCTTTCTGGAACAGATTATGGTTCGGGGTATCATGCAGATAGATAGCGTCCGAGCTTGGCATATTGAATTTGTAACGTCCCAGCGAGTTATGCGCACCCGGTGCCTGCTGGAAACGGAACGGCAGGTTCGACGGGGTAATCGTTGACCAGTCGACCATCCAGGGGTCAATCGTCTCTTTGCTGTTCCAGCCGCGCATCACCGTATAGTTGTGTCGCTCCAGATAACCCGGGTCATTCCAGACCTTAGGCAGGATATCCTTGCGCGCCAGCGTCGGCGGCACGTTCCACGGTGGGTTAACCACCACGTTATTCAGCGCGCTGCTCATCATCGGCGTTTTACGGTCAGGTCGACCTACAATCACACGGGACGCCAGCACTTCGCTTCCGTCCTGATAGTAGACCAGCGAGTAGGCCGGAATGTTAACCATAATGCCGGTGGATAAAGTACCCGGCAGCAAGCGCAAGCGCTGGATATTCAGCGCCAGCACCCCTGCCCGCTGGGCCGGAGAGACGTTCAGCCAGTCGCGGGTGGATGGACCAATCACGCCGTCGGCGCCCAGCCCCTGCGCAGCCTGGAACTGCTTAACCGCCGCAACCAGCTCGCGATCGTAAGCGGCGGGCTTATTGCTCTGCGCAACGGCGGTTTTCTCTTTGACCGGCGCCGACGGGCTGACGACCGCGTTTTGCGTCTCGTCGCCTGGCAGGGCAATTTTAGGGCCGCCGTCAAGCATGCCGGACCGTTTCATGATTTCGCGGATCGCAGGCACATCGCTGCTCCACTGCCCCGGACGAAGCGTTGCTGTTCCACGCAGCTGGGGCCACGGGCGGGAATCCGCAACCAGCTCAAGGAGCGACTGATGCATCGTGGCATATTGCGGATGGGCAGGCGCAAGGCTTGCGATAAAGCGCGGTAGTTCACCGTTATCGAGCGACAGTTGCCACTGATTGATGACGGACAGCGCAGGCGTCGCCAGCTTGTACGGTTTACTGCTGTATAGCCAGCGGTTGCCGTTCACCGAAATGCCCGCCACAAACTGTAAGTAGCCCATCATGGCATCAGACAGCACCACGTCACGCGCCTGTCCGGTCACGGCAGGGTCGGTCAAAAGCTCAACCCAGGTGGTGAACTGCGGCTGAAAACCTGCAATCGCCACTTCAGCCAGCTGCTGCTGGAAGGCACGGACCGCATCGCGATTTTCCCACATCGGCTTCATGTCGCGCGCGGCGTAAAGCAGCGTAAGCTGATTAATATAAGCGGGGGTAAAGCCCGAGGGCAGCCCGGTCATCAGCTGCTGGCGTAATGATTCCGTGTCGATGCCTTCCGGCAGCGGTTTGAAGCCGGCCATAATGGCCGTCGCCGGAGACTGATCCAGCGGTTGTGACAGCGACGTCGGCTGCGCGCCCATCGTCGCGGAGCTGTCAGTCGGTACAATTTCAGGCTCATCGGCCTGAGCGCTAAACAGTGGAGCAAACATCACCGTCAGGCATAAACTCAGCGCAGACAGCTGATGACCACGATTCTTCTTAAGCAACATCCCTTGCCCCCTGTTTTTCACGACATGCCCATTATTCTGGAGCTTTCCTTCAGTATAGAAAGGCATACACGCTGTTGCCTTACCTTATGTAAAGAAGTTTAAAGATAACGCAGCCCTGAACACAAGTTAAGTGAATAAAAAAAGCGGCGCATACGCGCCGCCTTTTGTCTGAGCTGCCTTACGAGGCGTCAGCCGTGCCGGGTAAGGACTCCGGCGGCTGCGGTGCGAAGCCGCGCAGGCCAACAACGTGCACGTGCTCGGTGTTCTGAAACACCTTACGCACCAGCTTATAGGTCGTCCCTTTTTCCGGACTGATGTTTTCCGGCGCCGCGATAATGAGCTGCATATCAAGACGATCGCAAAGCTCAAACAGCGTGGCGATGGAGCGGGCATCGAGACGCGCCGCTTCATCAAGGAACAGCAGGCGGCATGGGGAGATGTCTTTGCCGCGCAGACGACGCGCTTCATCTTCCCAGCTCTGCACCACCATCACCAGAATCGACATACCGGTACCGATGGCTTCACCGGTGGAGAGCGCGCCGGATTCCGCGCGCAGCCAGCCGTCAGAGCCACGGTTAACCTCAACCTCCATTTCCAGGTAGTTGCGGTAGTCCAGCAGCTCCTCGCCGATGGTTTGCGGCGTACGCTGGCCCATGTCAATCTGCGGATTCAGACGCTGATACAGCTTCGCCAGCGCTTCGGAGAAGGTCAGGCGGTTGCTGTTGAACAGATCCTGATGCTGCTCGTGCTGTTCAGACAGCACGTCCAGCAGCGTGGAGTGCGCCTCGCGCACGTTCACGTTCAGACGCACGCTGTTGACCTGGCCAAACGACACGCTTTGCAGGCCCTGGTTCAGCTGACGGATACGGTTCTGCTCGCGCTGAATGGTTTTACGAATAATGTTCGCCACGCTGCGGGAACTGATTGCCAGCTTCTGCTCGCGGGAGGTCAGCTCTTCCGTCAGACGGCCCAGCTCGATCTCCATCTGTTCGATCGCTTCAACCGGATCGTCGGTACGGATGATGTCCTGACGGATACGCTCGCGTAAGTGCTGATACACCGCCACGAAGAACTGGATTTTGCGCTCTGGACGCTTCGGATCTTCGGACATGCGCAGCACGTCGCGCAGGTGTTCGTTATCCGCCACCGCCAGACGCAGCGCGCCCAGCGCCTTATCCGACATAGAACGCAGTTCATCGGCCGACAGATACGCCAGCTCGCGGCGATGCAGACGTCGCTCCACGTTATTGTCTTTCACCATGCGCATGACCGCGCACCAGCCCGCCTTCGCGGTCACAACCTGCTCGCGCATCTCGTGATAGTCACGTTCCAGCTTGCGCAGGCGACGCGTCAGGTTGTCCATCTCCGCTTCACAGAAGGTCAGCGCTTTTTCCAGCTGATTACGACGCGCACGGTTGTTGCTGAGCTGCGCATGCAGCTCATCGCGGCGAATACGTGCCCGCTCTTCTGCACCGCTGTCGGCGCGCACGCCAATGTCCTGCAACTCTTTATGCAGGTCGTTTAACAGCTCTTTCTTGGTGTCGAAGGAGCTTTTCAACGACGCCATCACCTGGCTGTACTGGCTCAGCTGTGCGGCGTGAGTACGCATCGCTTCGCGCGCGCGGGTACGTTCCGCTTCCGCCTGCTCAAGGCGCTGGCGCAGCTTTTCATTAAGATCGCTGTTCCCGCTCAGCATTTCTGCTGAATCGGAGTAGCCGAAGTGCGCGCGACGTTGCACCACTTCCGTCAGGGCAAAGGCCTGCTGACGCGCTTCGCGCTGCACCTGCTGTGACCAGGCGTAATCCTCTTTTAACTGCTCAAACTGTTCCGGGTCGCTCTGGAGAACGGAAACCATCGGCTCCAGCTTCGCCAGCTGATTGCCGTGCTGCTGCACAAAGCGCGCGGCTTCCTGCGCCTCGTCCAGTCGTTCCTGAATTTCATCCACGCGGTCGGCGAGCGTATCGTCCGCCAGCAGGTTCAGGCGCGGCAGAATGCGGTTAAGCGCCGCAACGCCCTCTTTCGCCTGCTCGAACTGGACGCGGCTCTGCTGGTTGTCATTTTCATGGCTGGCCAGCGCGCGCTCCAGCTCACCGCGGCGGGTGTTGAGCTTGCGAATTTCGGCTTCCGGATCGGGCTCAAAGGCCACGCCCAGATGGCTGCCGATAAAGCGGCTGAACGCCTGATGCAGACGCTGGGTTTTCTGCACGTCAAACGAGAGGGTCGCGAATCGTTCGGAAAGCGTTTCGCGCTCGGCGTGCAGGCTTTCAATGCGGCTTTCACGCGCGGCGCGGCCAAACAGCGGCAGTTCCGGGAAGCGCGAGTAGCGCCACTGGCGTTCGGCGATTTTCACCACCACCGCTTTTTCCAGCTCGTCGACGCTGAATACGCTGTCATCAAACGACTGCGGATCCCCTTCGATGAGGTAGAGATCTTCCGGACAGTCTTCCAGCCCTGCAAGCTGGTCAGAAATCAGCGACAGGTCCGGCACCACAATCGCGTTACGGGACGGACCGTACAGCGCGGAGAAGTACGGCGCATCGTCCAGGCCAACGTCGTCATAAATCTCAGACAGCAGCACGCCGCCGAAGCGCTCGGCTAAGGCATTCAGGCGCGGATCTTCAGAGCCACCTGGCTGGCTTAAACGCTCGATCTCTTCATCGACGTCACGCTTGCGCGCGCCCACTTCATCACGCTCAACAATCGCTTCGCGCTCGCGCTCCAGCAGCTGTTGCATGTATTCGGTGACGTCCTGGCTGGACGCAAACTCCTGGCCACACTGCTCGCTGAGCTGGTTCAGGCTGCTTTGTGCGGCCAGCCAGATCGGCGCACGCTGCAAGAGCGTCTTCGAACGGGACTGAAGCTGTTCCAGCTCCTGACGCAGCGTCATACGCTGTTCGCTGGCATTTGATACGGTATCGGACAGAGCCGCAATACGCGCTTCCAGCTCCTGATGCAGGGCCTCAAGCTCGTCAAAATCGTAACGTTTACCCTGCCGTTTGCAGAACTCCGCCAGCAGACGCTCGGCTTCCTGCTGTTCGCGCAGACGCTGTTCCAGCTCGTTGAGGCGCATGCGCAGCGGCTGCACCTGCTCGGCCAGATGGCGCTGATTGACGCCATCGCGCAGCAGTTCACGGGCAACGTCCCACGCTTCGTTACGCGCGAGCGGACCGTTAATCGCCACCACCAGCTGGTACGCCTGCTCAAACTGGCTGTGCGCGGTTTGCGCCACGCTCATTTTCTGGTCGAGAGAAAGCAGTTTTTCGGTGGCTTCCTGCTCTTTGGCCTGGAAGGTATCCAGCCATTCATCAGCGCTTTCCGGGGTCAGGTCCGGCAGGTGGCACAGCTCTTTGGCGCGCTGCAACGCCTGTAGCGCCTGGTTGTACTGGATCGCACGCGTCTGCTGCACGTCCAGCGCCTGCTGGTAATCCGCGAGCTGGCTTTTCAGCTCATCCACTTCCAGCTCGGCGGCTTCAGCGCGGGCTTCGTTCTCTTCCTGCAAATCGGCGGCTTCGGCCACCACTTCATTTTGTTCTTCAAGACGAATTTGCAGCTCGTCAAGATCGGCTTCATAGCGCTCGATTTTTTCCTGCTGACGCAGTGCGGTCTGCACCAGGTTCAGATGATCGCTGGCGGCCTGGTAATCGGCTTCCAGATCCCCTTCTGCACCGTTGTGCTCGCCCAGCTCGCGCGCCATTTCGACATGCTTATACTGCTCGGCCACCAGCTGTTTACGGGAGGTAAACAGCTCGCGGCGGTACTCCAGCGCCTGATCGAGATGAATGCGGCGCTCGTTGGCGTGACGCATGTAATCCGCCGCCACGTAGTTGGTGGCTTCGCTGATCAGGTGCTTAAACAGGTCGCGGTCAGACTGCGTAACGCGAATTGCTTCCAGCGTCATGCGGTTTTCACGCAGCGCAGCTTCCATATCCTGGAAGGCCTTACGCACGCCGCTGTTTTCCGGCAGCAGGTAGTCGCGCAGGGAGCGGGTAATGGCGCTGGAGATACCGCCGTACAGGGAGGCTTCAATCAGACGGTAGTATTTACTACGATCTGACGCGCTGCGCAGACGACGGGCAACCACGCCGAGATCGAACATCAGGGAGTGGTAGTCGGTGATGGAGTTAAACTGCTTAAACTGCACGCCTTCGATGGCTTCCAGCTTGTCCTTCAGCTCCTGGAGCGTCAGGACGCGCGCCTGGCGTTCATTCAGGGTTTCCGTCAGCAGCGCGGTCGGCTGCACGGAGGTTGGCAGCCCCTGGATCGCAAACGGCTTGATATCCACCTTACGGTCGCGGCCGGCAACCTGTTGCAGACGTACGCCCACAACCACGCGCTGATGGCGGGAGTTGATCACGTCCAGCACGGAATAACAGACGCCCGCTTTTAGCTTACCGTGCAGACCTTTATCACGAGAGCCGCTCGTTGCGCCGGCTTCGGTGGTATTACGGAAGTGCAGCAGGGTCAGGTCAGGGATCAGCGCCGTGACGAAGGCCGCCATGGTGGTGGATTTACCCGCCCCGTTACCGCCGGAGAGCGTCGTCACCAGCTCATCCAGATCGAAGGTTCGGGCAAAGAAGCCGTTCCAGTTGATCAGCGTTAGTGAGCGAAATTTACCGCGTTCAATCATTACTCTTCCTCCCCGCTATCCGGCTGATTCTCTTCATGCTCGTCATTGAGCTGCAAATGGTTTTCCACCGGCATCGCTTCACCGTCACGGATCATGCGCAGCTGCGCTTCACGCGCATCGTCACCCGCGCGCACGTCGGCGCCAAAGCGGAAGACCGATTCGGTGATGCGGAATTTGCTGCTGTCGTGGCCCATGAACCACACCATCCCCAGACGGCGCAGGCGGTTGAGGGAGGAACGTACTTTTTCCTGTAATTTCTGACGGTCCAGATCGGACCCCGTCGAACGGTTGTTCACCAGCTTCAGAAGCTTGCTTTCATCCGCCAGCGACAGCAGCTCATCGTAAAGCTCCTGCTGGGTGAAGATCCCTTCATTCGCCAGACGTTCCGGGCTGAGGTAGAGGTAGCAGAGAATTTTGCCGACCATCATGTCCAGTTCGGAAAGCACCGAGCGCGGAATAAGCGTGGTAGAGCGCGGGCGCAGGTAGAAAAATCCTTCCGGCGCGCGGATCAGCTCAACGTTATAGCGAGCGTAGAACTCTTCCAGATACTCCTGGAAGTCCATCAAAAAGGCGTGATTATCCAGCTCGTCAAGGCCAATGTGACGACCGGCACGCAGCTGGCTGTCCAGCGCCGGAAACAACGGATTTGCCAGCGCCTGTGCCAGCTTAACTGGCATCACGTTTTCAATATTTGTCAATGACATGCGCCTGTACCTTGGCTCCGTAATCGTTAATCGGCTGCCACTTCGGCGGCAGTCCGGTGAAATCGGCTTGTGCGATG
This sequence comes from Enterobacter cloacae complex sp. I2, assembly GCF_014896205.1. Lineage (NCBI taxonomy): Bacteria > Pseudomonadati > Pseudomonadota > Gammaproteobacteria > Enterobacterales > Enterobacteriaceae > Enterobacter > Enterobacter cloacae complex sp. I2. Next base: position 27,293 of record NZ_JADBRA010000003.1, on the reverse strand, counting down.
CCCAGGCGCACCGCCTGGTCTACAACAATGCGGGCTACATCGAAGTGGCGCGCTCGCGGATACTGCGCCAGATAGTCGCGCACCACGAGGCCAAGATCCAGCGGCGCTTGTCTGGTTTTGTAGACAGCGAGCTGTTCTTCGATCATCGCCGCAAGCTGCTCGCGAATTTCGTTAAATTCTTCGTATTCCAGATCCGGCGGCAGTTCACCGGTGACCTCTTCATCGCGCAGCGCCATCTCTTCGTCGCGCATATCCAGCAAACGATCGGCGTTAGCGTAGGTCAGCGCCCACGGCGCGTCAAAGTAGGTCTGTACCGACTGGCGCAGACGCTGTGCAAAGACGCGGTTCTTATCCATATCGATAGCGGTACGGATAAATTTATGCACGTGGCGATCGTACCCGATCCACAGGTCGATCGACTGCTGGCCCCAGCTGATAATGCGGTCAAGCTTGCTTTGCAGATCGAACACCAGACGATCGATAAAATGCAGATCGTCGTGCGCCAGCGTCGCGTCCTGGATGCGCAGCAGGTTGGCCTGTAGCTTGTCCCCCGCCGCCTCCAGCGTATCCTGCAACTCACGCAGCGTACCGGACGTTTCTGACAATAAGAGTTCACAGCTGGAAATGGCCGCGCGCCAGTCTTTATTCAGCAGCTGGGCAATATCGTCTTTCACCTGCTGCTGCTGTTCGTCCATCAGACGCTGAGTCAGATCGATACTGTCGAAAATCTCAGCGACGGAGTATTTCAGCGGCGCGTAAACGTTGCGGTGCCAGTGGAACTCGTCACCGTTTTCATCGGCCGCGTCGGCGGCACGCTTCAGCTCGCCTGCAACAATGGAGAGCTGCATGGAGAGACGCAGCGTGGAAAATTCGCGCTGGCGGATGTAGTAATCGGTAATGCCAATGCCCAGTGGCGTCAGACGATAGATGGCGTTTCCTTCCGCCTGCTCGCTGGTAAAGCGGTTCAGCAGACGTTGACGCACCATATCATTGATTGCGTTGTTGGCACGCACGCTAATGGTTTCGCTGGTTTGCTCAAACGCATCACTGACGTGGCGGAACGCGTCCACCAGTTCGCCTTCACTCATTTCGCCATCCAGGCGTTCGCCGTTCAGCGTCGCAACCGCCAGCAGGAAAGAGAGTCTGTCTACCGGCAGCGAGATGGAGAAATCGTTTTTCCTGGCCCAGGCAACCAGTTCGGGGACTGTCTGGGAAAATTCACTCATAGATTATCCTTGCATCTGCGGCTTGCGCGCGGTGACGTGGATATAGCGACCAAGGCTCAGGTAAGGCTCCTGGCGGCAGTACCGCGTCTCTATTTCTGTTAAGGCGTCTAAACAGTCGTCCTGTTTTTGTTTATCACGCAGATAATCATGAAACACCCTCACGCCGGTTTTGCCGGTAATTTCCCAGCCGATCTCCTCCAGCCAGCCATAGACCTGCTGCGGTTCACGGGGGAAATCCGGTGACAGCGTGCGTCGTTTCTTTTTATACATGCCCTGCTGTACGTAGCCAAAATTGCCCACCAGCACGTTTCGCATCAGCAGGCCGTTGGCGTTGTAGAACATCAGCGATAACGCACCGCCCGGGCGCAACATCGACCACAGCGTTTTTAACATCGCCTGCGGTTCGGCGACCCATTCGAGCACAGCATGAAACAATATCAGATCAACCTGCGTTTCCAAATGCTGCGGAATGTCCTGAGCGGCGCAATGTATAAAATGCATGTTGTCGCTCACACCTTTCTCTTCTGCCGCTCGCTCGGCGCGCGCAACCATCTCGGCAGAAAGATCGCACAGCGTGACGTGATGCCCCCGCTGCGCCATCAAAATTGCAGTCTGACCTTCCCCACCGCCGGCATCCAGCACGCGCAACTGTCGATCACCGAATTCCGCCAGCAGCTTGTCCAGATCCTGCCAGAGGATCGTCTGACGAAGCTGACCTTTGGTGGTGCCATAAATGTTGCGCGAAAACTTTTCCGCGATGTCATCAAAATTGCGATCCCGCATTGGGAGGGTTCCACTCACTGCAAAACCGCTATTTTGTCACACCCGCGCGGAGAATGAACCACTCTGGTGTAATATCACGGGCAATCACCTGCTGTATGGTTAAAAAAGGAACCAAAAAGGATGCTTTTTACCCTAAAAAAATATATCGGAGGCATGATGCTTCCCCTTCCCCTGCTGCTGCTCGTCATCGCCCTGGGGCTGGGATTGATATGGTTTAGCCGCTTTCAGAAAAGCGGTAAATCTCTCGTCACCGCGGGCTGGCTGGCGCTGCTGTTGCTTAGCCTGCAACCTGTCGCCGACGGTTTATTACGCCCGATAGAGAACACCTACCCGACGTGGCAGGGAAACCAGAAAGTGGATTACATCGTGGTGCTGGGCGGCGGGTATACCTGGGACCCTGACTGGGCCCCCAGCTCAAACCTGATCAACAACAGCCTGCCGCGCCTGAACGAGGGGATCCGCCTGTGGCTTGCCAACCCGGGATCGAAGATGATCTTCACGGGCGCTGCGGCAAAAACCAACCCGGTCAGCACCGCTGAAGCAGGGGCAAGAGTGGCTGAATCGCTTGGCGTACCGCGTTCCGACATCATCACGCTGGATAGCCCAAAAGATACCGAAGAAGAGGCTGCGGCGGTGAAACAGGCTATCGGTGACGTGCCGTTCCTGCTGGTAACCTCTGCTTCACACCTGCCACGCGCAATGATTTTCTTTGAGAAGCAGGGTCTGCATCCGCTTCCTGCTCCGGCAAACCAGCTGGCCATTGACGCCCCGCTCAACCCGTGGGAACGGATAATCCCGTCCCCGGTATGGCTGATGCACAGCGACCGCGTCGGCTACGAGACGCTTGGCCGCCTGTGGCAGTGGCTCAAGGGTTCGTCAGGCAAGCCAGGGCAAGAGTGACGTTGCGGCAAGATCGAAACTGGCGCGATTAAAGCGCCCGGTGTTGACCAGCTGCGCCACCTCATCCCAGAGCAGATAGAGCCAGCGCCGCCAGAGAAAGGCCTCCGCAACGGGGGCGCGCTGAAGATAATGCCAGAGCAACTCTTCCGCCGCCCCGCCCTCGCTCAGCCTGAACAGCTCGTACTCGCGCGGCGCCCAGAGCATTATCCCCGGTCCGACCATCGCCAGAAGCTGATCGCTGCGCGAGTCTTTTAGCATGCTGCGCAGCGTGAAGTTGCCATGAATCAGCACACAGTTGTCGTTAAAACCCTCAAACAGCGCGGGCAGACATTCCCGGGTACGGAACAGGATGCGTTTGTCCTGCATCGTCAAACCGGTGTTGTTGAACTGGTTGAGCGTGCCCCACAGCACTTCAACGCGCTGGCGATACCACAGCGGCCACAGGTTTTCCTGGGTGCTGTCTACCGCGCCAACCAGACCGCGGCTGTCGTGCCGGTGCCAGCCAAGCAGGGCTTCGACAATCTGGTCCTTGAGCTGCTCCCAGCGCGCCGGCGTCCGCGTCGGGGCTTCTACAGAAACCCCGTGTAAGCGCTCAATCAGCAGAACATCCGGGCCGGGATGCTCCTCATGGGTCATCACGCCGTAAACCGTTGGCATACGGACCGTTCCTTCCCGCGCCAGCATCGACGTTTTCCAGGCCAGCTGTCTGGCGACGCCCGGCGAGCTAAAACTTCTGGCCATCAGCGGCATGGGGTTTCCCTGACTGTCATACAACGCCCAGAGCGCGGTATCAGCCTTTTCATTTACGCACTCCACCCGGCTTAGCTTTTCGCCAAGGAGATGACTCAGTTCAGCACGCAGTTGTTCCATATGAGATTACCCCCATTAAGACTACTGCTTTTATAATGAGCGTACGAAACCCGGATGTCACCCGGTCGAGATCAATAATGAAAAAGAAAAGGGAGAAGAACATCCCCTCAGAACGAGGGGATGGCTGCGAATTAACGCATTTCGACGCGTACGCGCTCAAGATCTTCAGGCGTATCCACGCCGGTACCAGGGACTTCCTGGGCTACCGCAACGTGAATTTTCTCGCCGTACCACAGCACGCGAAGCTGTTCGAGCATTTCGATATGCTCCAGCGGGCTTGGCGCCCAGGCGACATAGCGGCGAATAAAGCCGGCGCGGTAGCCGTAAATACCGATATGGCGCAGGAAGGTTTCGCCGATCGTCTCTTTCGATTGCGCGAAACGATCGCGATCCCATGGAATGGTGGCGCGGGAGAAATAGAGCGCGTAGCCCTCGGCATCCATGACAACCTTCACCGCATTCGGATTGAACGCCTCTTCTGCGTGGTGAATCGGCACCGCAAGTGTCGCCATGCCGACCTGACGCTGGGCCAGGTTGTCGGCCACCTGACGGATAATTGCCGCCGGGATCATCGGCTCATCGCCCTGCACGTTTACAATCACCGTCTCGTCGCTGAAACCGCATTTTTCGACGACTTCCGCCAGGCGCTCGGTGCCTGACTGATGGTCGGCACGGGTCATGCATACTTCCCCACCCGCGGCCTCAACCGCACGCGCAACGTCCGGGTGATCGGTAGCGACAATAACGCGGCCAGCACCCGATTCGCGCGCCCGTTCAAGGACGTGCACAATCATCGACTTACCGTTGATATCCACCAGCGGTTTACCCGGCAGGCGCGTTGAAGCATAGCGCGCTGGGATAATGACAACAAAACTCATGGTTTGCTCTCTTCTGCCACCAGCGAACGGGCTTCGTTTTCCAGCAGGACCGGAATACCGTCACGCAGCGGGAACGCCAGGCTGTCCAGTTTGCAAATCAGCTCTTGTTTATCCTGGCTGTAGTACAGTTTGCCGTTGCACACCGGGCAGGCAATAATTTCAAGTAAACGGTGATCCATAGTTCCTCCGTATGGGTAATCCCTAAAGCTTATCACATTCCCTTTTCAGGGAGTGTCTGTTTCCCAGCCACCTCGACAGGCCGTAAACAGCCCCGCTGGCACGCGGCCCAGTACAATGTTGTGCGCCCCCTGCCAGCGCGCAAAGTCACTGAGCGCGGTCGTTAATCCCTTTTCCAGGCCAGCCGTCACCTTTATGCCCTCTTCAAGCCAGAGGGCGATAATTTCAAGCATGCCGGTTTTACGGTGCATTTTAGCGTCCATGCGCCCGACCAGCTGGCCTTTATGCAGCAGCGGCAAAACAAAATAACCGTACTGACGCTTTGGTGCCGGGGTGTAGCATTCCAGACGGTAATTAAAATTAAACAGCTGCCCGGCCCGCTTTCTGTCCCAGACAACCGGATCGAACGGCGACAGCACGGCGCTGTGCGTTGCCTGTAGCTTTCCCTCAAGCGCCTGAGGCAGCAGCGGGAACAAATCCGCATGCAGCCACATATCACCTAGCGACGCTACCGAGACCGGCAAAACGCGCTGTTCGCGCTGCCACGTTTCCAGCAGCGGTTTTAGCTGCGGCTGACGCAGGCGATAATAGTCCGCCAGCCACTGTGGTCGAAATATGCCCAGGCTGCGGGCGCTGTTCTCGAGCATAACCGCTTCGGCTGCGTCCTGAGAGAGCAGATCGCGCGTATCGTCCCAGTGCGGCATAACGCGTTGCGTAAGGTCATAGACGCGCTGAAAGTTGCGGCGCTCAACCACCATCACTTTGCCCGACGTAAACAGCCCTTCCAGATGGCGCTTGTGCGGTTTCCACTCCCACCATCCGCTTGCGCCTTTTCGCGGGTGCTCAAAATCCGCGGAGCGTACCGGGCCGTTTTCATGAATATGGGCAATCAGCTGCTCTATTTCAGCCGCGTGTTCCACCATCCACGCCTGACGGTATTTCCAGCCCATTTTGTCCGGGGCGAGCATTCGGTGACGCACCAGCGCAAAATCGCTGCGCGGGAGAAAACAGGCTTCATGCGCCCAGTATTCCATCAGTTCGCCCTGACGCAGCGCATCATCCAGCCATTGTGGTGGATAGTTTCCCAGGCGGCTAAACAGGACGAGATACGGGCTACGCGCCACGATGTTAATGGTGTCGATTTGCAGCAACGACATGCGTTGCACGGTAGAGAGGATATCGGCTGGCTGCGCGCGACGGCGGGGCTTTTTCAACAACCCCTGGGCGGCAAGATGCAGGTTACGTGCGGCTGCAAGTGAGAGTTGCGGTAGAGACATGCGTTTTCCTGTCAGTCAAAGCGCCACCGGAACCGCGTTGAAGTTACTGCACTAACGCGAGCAGTTCCCTGAGCAAATGTTCCGGCTGTTCACCGCTGAGTTCAGCGTCAACCGGCAGATACCACCAGTTTCCTTTCGCAAAGGCCCGGCATTTTACCGCGTCTTTTTCCGTCATGATTAGCGTCTGCCCCGGTGCTGCCAGCCTGTCGACCTCGTCGGCCACCAGCGCCTGGTGATCGGCCAGCGGCACCCGTTTTTCAAGCCTTGCGCCACACTGCTCCAGCGTCGCGAAAAAACGCGGAGGATGACCAATCCCGGCCATCGCAACCAGACGATCCAGCTGCGCGACGTCTTTACGCTCGCCGGTCAGCATATTCACTGCCTGTCCGGGACGAAGATGCATCGGGATCTCGCCCGCTTTGGCTTCACCGCCGTTTACAATCACAGCATCAACGGTCTTCAGGCGCGACGCACGCTCACGCATTGGACCGGCTGGCAGCCACCAGCCGTTGCCAAAACGCCGCACGCCGTCAATAACCACGATCTCTTTGTCACGCGCCAGCGCATAATGCTGCAAGCCATCATCGGTAATAATGATTTGTACGCTATGCTGCGCAAGCAGTGCCTTCACGGCACCACTACGCACCGGCGATACCGCAACCGGCGCACCCGTGCGCTGGTAAATCAGTACCGGCTCATCACCGGCTTCAGCGGTTGTCGTGTCCGGCTTCAGCACCAGAGGATACTGAGCCGCTTTGCCACCATAACCGCGTGAAACGACTCCCGCGCGGATACCGCGCTTCTGGAGCTGTTCCACCAGCCAGATCACCACCGGGGTTTTGCCGTTCCCACCTGCTGTCAGGTTACCGACCACCACCACCGGTACCGGTGCGCGCCAGGCGCGCTTGATCCCGAGGCGGTAAAGCAGACGAATAGCACCGCTCACCAGGCCATACAGCCAGGAGAGCGGGAGAAGCAGCACCCACAGGGGGGATTCACCCGACCAGATGCGTGCAATCATTGACCGAACTGCATTTTATGGAGCTGCGCGTAAACACCACGCTGTTCCAGCAGGTCCGCATGGCTGCCGCGTTCAACGATAACGCCGTCTTCCACCACCACGATTTCGTCAGCCTGTTCGATTGTCGACAGACGGTGCGCGATAACCAGCGAAGTACGGTTTTTCTGCAATTCATCCAGAGCCGACTGGATAGCGCGTTCAGATTCCGTATCCAGTGCGGATGTCGCTTCATCCAGGATCAGAATCGGGCTGTTGCGCAGCAGCGCACGGGCAATAGCGATACGTTGACGCTGACCACCGGAGAGCAGCACGCCGTTTTCGCCAATGATCGTATCCAGACCATTATCCATTTTGTTAATGAAGTCCATTGCATAGGCCATGCGCGCCGCGTTTTCAATCTCTTCACGGCTGTACTCTTCGGTACGGGCATACGCAATGTTGTTTGCTACCGTATCGTTGAACAGGTGCACGTTCTGCGATACCAGCGCGACCTGGTTACGCAGCGACTGTAGGGTATATTCCCGCAGGTCGTGACCATCCAGCAGGATCTCGCCCTGGTCGATGTCGTAGAAACGGGTAATCAGGCTGGCAATGGTCGACTTGCCCGAACCGGAACGCCCCACCAGCGCAACGGTTTTACCCGCCGGAATGGACAGGCTGATATCACGCAGTGCCGGCACTTCGCGGCCTGGATAGGTAAAGGTGACGTTACGGAACTCCAGGTCGCCTTTAGCACGTTCGATCACGCGTGTACCTTCATCTTTTTCCTGTTCGGAATCGAGGATGCTGAACAGCGTCTGGCAGGCTGCCATCCCGCGCTGGAACTGGGCGTTGACGTTGGTCAGCGATTTCAGCGGACGCATCAGCGCAATCATGGATGAGAACACCACGGTAATGGTACCCGCAGTCAGGGTCTCCATGACGCTCGGGAAGCTTGCGGCATACAGGACAAAGGCCAGTGCCAGAGAGGCAATCAGCTGAATGATCGGATCGGAAATCGACGAGGCCGATACCATTTTCATCCCTTGCAGACGCATTCTGTTGCTGACCTTATCAAAGCGTTTGGTTTCGACTCCCTGACCGCCGAAAATCAACACTTCTTTATGGCCTTTCAGCATCTGCTCGGCGCTGGTAGTAACCTGCCCCATCGTATTCTGCATATTTTTACTGATGTTGCGAAAACGCTTGGACACCACGCGGATAGCGATGGAGACAATCGGCGCCAGCACAATAAGGATGAGCGACAGCTGCCAGCTGTAATAGAACATCATCGCAAACAGACCGATGATGGATGCCCCCTCACGCACAACGGTAATCAGTGCGCTGGACGACGATGATGCCACCTGCTCTGAATCGTAGGTAATACGTGACAGCAGCGTACCGGTTGACTGTTTGTCAAAGAAAGAGACGGGCATCCCCATCATATGGCTGAACAGCCGGCGGCGCATGGTCATCACCACTTTACCGGATACCCAGGAGATGCAGTAGCTGGATACATAGCTGGAGATTCCGCGTAAGATCATCAGCCCAATAACCACCAGCGGCATCCATAGCAGCACTGAACGATCCGTTTTACCAAAACCGTCATCCAGTAACGGTTTGAGGAGCGATAACATAAACGTATCGCTGGCTGCGTTGAGGATTAACGCTACGCCCGCCACGATCAAGCCTGCTTTGAAAGGAGCAATCATCGGCCAGAGCCGGCGGAACGTTTGCCACGTGGAGAGATCTTTGTCGTTATGCATTCAAAAAACCAGCATTTGTTGAAATAGCCGCATATTCTACCCGTTATCTACGGGCGCGCCAAACCACTGATGATACCAACGCGGTAAATAGTGTTCACGTAAGCGGCGAATGTGCCGACTATGGTGCGAAAACGTCACAGATATCTGCCCTGACTGAGGGGTATCAAGCCACTGATATCCCTCAGTTCGATAGAGCCGAACCACTTTTTTGGAAGGGAAACGCCATGCGTTATAGCGGGCCATTGAGGCCAGCGAAACCTGCCCCTCTACGCGCTGTAGCAGCGGCGTTGAGGATGACGTGTTACTTCCATGATGCGGCACCTGAATCAGTGTAGACGCAAGTTGACGCCAGCGGTGGCTCAGCATTCCCAGCTCTGCCTGCGCTTCGATATCTCCGGTCAGTAAAACACTCTGTTCGCCGTCATCAATTTTTACCACGCAGGAGCGGTTGTTACCCTTCGCAGCGGTGTTTTCTGGCGGCCAGTGCGCGGTGAACGTTAGCCCCTGCCACTGCCATCGCTGCCCACGAAAGCAGGGAAGATGCCCGGCCCAGGCCAAAGGGCTCCTGATCCACATTGCGGGCCAGGCGGTTTTTAGCGATGCCAGTCCCCCCGCGTGATCGAGGTGTTCATGGCTCAGGATCACCCCTTCCGGGCTCAGATGATGCCAGCGTAGCCAGGGGATAATCAGCTGTTGCGCGCTGTCCCCACCGGGCCACGCCAGCCCGGTGTCATACAGAATGGCCTTACCGTGACGCTCAATGACCATCGCCAGCCCCTGCCCTACATCAAGCATATGCAGTGACCAGCTATCGGTTTTATCCCTGTGCCAGAGTGGAAATGCCAGCACCACGCTGCCTGCCAGACAGACGGCGGGAACTGCGCTGAAGGCCCTGAATCGCCAGCCAATAATCAGCAGCCACGGCAGTAACGTCAGGTATTGCCAGCGCTCGTCAACGTCCTGCCAGCCATTCGGTAAACGCATCAACAGCCAGAAAAGCCCTGCCAGAGATTTATCCGCAGTCAGCCAGACGATACTTTCCAGCGCAGCGACCGGAAACAGATGCAGAAACATGCCGAGCAGGATAAGAGGAACTGAAATAAAGGTGACCAGAGGAACGGCAAACAGGTTCGCCACCAGCGAGGATACACTGAAACCATGGAAAATGAGGACCTGAAGCGGCAACAAAAGCAGCAGCATTCCGACCTGCAAATACACTAGCGTCGCCAGCGGCCGCAGGCCCCGACTCCGTTGCCAGGATGGAAGAGGCAACCACTGATACCAAAAAATAAGCGCGGCGACCGCAAACGCGGATAACGCCAGGCTTTGTGACAGCACCGCCAGAGGATCGAAAATAAGGATCGCCGCCACGCAGGTAAGCCAGACCTGCCAGGGCGACCACTGGCGACCGCTCATCTTTAATGCGGCCAGCACCACAAGCGCGATAACCGTGCGCAGCGCAGGCGGCTGCAATCCCGTAAGCCACGCGTAAAACGCAGCAAAGAGCAGACCTGCCAGCAGGGGCATTTGCCAGATAATCCAGCGGCCCGGCAGGAAAAACTGGATGCCCCGAGCCAGTAGCCAGACAGCAGAAGCTGCCAGCGCAATATGCAGTCCCGAAATGGCCATGAGATGCATCGTTCCGGTCTCACGCATCAGGTCTTTTATCTCCCGCGAGACAGACAGGCGCTCTCCCATCCCCAGCCCCAGGATCAGGGGCCCCCACTGATATGCGGAAAGCGTATTCTGTAGCGACGTCAGGTATTGCGAACGCAGGCTACAGCGTTCGTCAACGATCGCCGCATGGGTAAACCGTCCGCTCAGCGTCTGGTGTCGGGCGAAGGCATTTTTCTGCGAATCATAGCCGCCATCGTTGAGCTCTCCGTGTACTGCCCTGAGCCGCAGGGTCATCGCCCAGCGTTGGCCCACGCAGACGTTTTGCGGCAGGTAGTTGCCATACAGCGCCACGCCCATGTTAGCCCATACGCGTTCGCCATTGAGGCTGACAATCTTTCCCTGATGCATCGTTGCGCCGTCCGTTGCGGTAATGACTACCTCGGCCTGCTGCGGGCCTTTCGTTAAATGGTTCATCGGCCACACGCTCTCCTGAGCGGCCAGAAATCCCCAGCACAAAAAGAGCACTGCGAGGCCTGAAAACGTAAGCCACTTTTTTTGCCGCAGCGATAACGCAATTCCTGCTGCAATCAGCATCCAGACAGTCTGCAAATCGGGCAAAACGGGTAACCAATAGAGCGGGATTATGGCCAGAATGGCGCAGATACTGATGACGTGGATCCCCATTTTCACCTCCATGTTTCAGGTGATTATGCGGCGGGGCTGGCGCGTCGTCAGACAGAAAAGGCGTGATTTACAGCGAGCGCTGCAACGTTTTTAAGTACTTGCAGAAAAGACAAGCTGAGAATGCGGCGCGTATTCAGAAACGCAGAGGCGAGAGACAAAAAAAGCACCCTAAGGTGCTTTCTTTAAACTCAGTTTAATCCTGATGATTAAACTCAGTTGCCGTAAATATTGGCGCGATCGCGCAGCTCTTTACCCGGCTTAAAGTGCGGAACATACTTTCCTTCCAGCTCCACTTTATCGCCAGTCTTCGGGTTACGCCCGGTACGTGGTGCACGATAGTGCAGAGAAAAACTACCGAAACCGCGGATTTCAATGCGCTCGCCCTGGGCAAGAGTGGTAGCCATATGCTCCAGCATCTCTTTAACGGCATCTTCCACAGCCTTAGCAGGGATATGCGGTTGCTGACTGGCAAGTCTTTCAATCAATTCTGACTTGGTCATGATTCCTCCGGTTCCTTTCAAACCAATTAGCTGAACAGCTCATTAAACAAGGGCGGCCGTAGCCGCCCTTTGTTATTGATTACAGGACGAATCCTGCAATCTGTCAAGTCTGCTCTCCATCCTTCGCGCTGTAAATGCGTTACAGCTCAAATGATGGTGCGAACCTGAACTTACTCGCCTTTAGCTGCTTTGAAAGCTTCAGCCATTGCGTTGTTAGAGAAGTTTGCATCTTCCTGTTTGTTAACAGTTGCGATTGCATCTTTCTCATCAGCTTCGTCTTTAGCACGAACAGACAGGCTGATTGCACGGTTCTTACGGTCAACACCGGTGAACTTAGCTTCAACGTCGTCGCCAACGCTCAGAACCAGAGTTGCATCTTCAACGCGGTCACGTGAAGCTTCGGAAGCGCGCAGGTAACCTTCAACGCCGTCAGCCAGTTCTACGGTTGCGCCTTTAGCGTCAACAGCAGTCACTTTACCGTTTACGATTGCGCCTTTCTTGTTCAGTGCAACCCAGTTGTTGAACGGATCTTCTGCGAGCTGTTTAACGCCCAAGGAGATACGCTCACGCTCTGCGTCAACTTGCAGAACAACTGCTGCGATTTCGTCGCCTTTTTTGTATTCACGAACTGCTTCTTCGCCTGCAACGTTCCAGGAGATGTCAGACAGGTGAACCAGGCCATCGATGCCGCCGTCCAGGCCGATGAAGATACCGAAGTCAGTGATAGACTTGATTTTACCTTCAACACGGTCGCCCTTGTTGTGGGTTTCCGCGAACTGCTGCCATGGGTTGTTTTTGCACTGCTTCAGGCCCAGGGAGATACGACGACGTTCTTCGTCGATATCCAGAACCATCACTTCCACTACATCACCAACGTTAACAACTTTGGATGGGTGGATGTTTTTGTTGGTCCAGTCCATTTCGGAAACGTGCACCAGACCTTCAACGCCTTCTTCGATTTCAACGAAGCAGCCGTAGTCAGTCAGGTTGGTCACGCGACCAGTCAGTTTAGTCCCTTCTGGGTAACGCTTAGCGATAGCTACCCATGGATCTTCGCCCAGCTGTTTCAGGCCGAGGGATACACGAGTACGCTCGCGGTCGAACTTCAGCACTTTAACAGTGATTTCGTCGCCCACGTTCACGATTTCGCTTGGGTGCTTAACGCGTTTCCACGCCATGTCGGTGATGTGCAGCAGGCCATCAACGCCGCCCAGGTCAACGAATGCGCCGTAGTCAGTGAGGTTCTTAACGATACCTTTGACTTCCATGCCTTCCTGCAGGTTTTCCAGCAGCTGATCGCGTTCTGCGCTGTTTTCGGATTCGATAACGGCACGACGGGAAACAACAACGTTGTTACGCTTCTGGTCCAGCTTGATTACTTTGAACTCAAGCTCTTTGCCTTCGAGGTGCAGGGTGTCACGGACTGGACGAACGTCTACCAGTGAACCTGGCAGGAACGCACGAATACCATTCAGCTCAACAGTGAAGCCACCTTTAACTTTGCCGTTGATAACACCGACCACAGTTTCAGCTTCTTCGTAAGCTTTCTCCAGCGTGATCCATGCTTCGTGACGTTTAGCTTTCTCACGAGACAGCAGGGTTTCGCCGAAGCCGTCTTCTACTGCGTCCAGAGCAACGTCAACTTCGTCACCTACCTGGATTTCCAGCTCGCCCTGGGCGTTTTTGAACTGCTCAGCCGGGATGGCAGACTCAGATTTCAGACCGGCGTCAACCAGTACTACGTCTTTGTCGATAGCAACAACAACACCACGAACGATGGAACCCGGACGGGTTTCGATTTCTTTTAAGGATTCTTCAAACAGTTGAGCAAAAGATTCAGTCATGTTTAATCTTCAGGTTAATATTAACGTCCACCTGGCTCCGTGCCGGATGGGGTTGTTTCACATACCCGCCGTCAATCCATTGCAGCGGGGGTACTGCTAAATCGGTCGCGATTACGCGAGGGCCAGTTTTTGGCGCGCATATTGTAGCGCTTTTTCAATCACTTGCTCAATAGTTAAACTGGTAGAATCCAGCACTAATGCATCTTCTGCGGGAACAAGCGGTGCGACGGCGCGGTTACGATCGCGGTCATCGCGCTCTTTTATCTCGGATAAAAGGCGATCAAAGTTAACACTAAACCCCTTTTCCTGCAACTGAAGCATACGGCGTTGAGCACGTTCTTCCGAAGAGGCGTCAAGGAAAATTTTCACTGGCGCATCAGGGAATACCACGGTACCCATGTCGCGGCCGTCGGCGATCAGCCCCGGCGCTTCACGGAAACCACGCTGGCGACGTAACAGCGCCTCGCGAACGCGAGGGAAAGCCGCCACCTGAGAAGCCGCATTGGCCACTTCCTGTGTGCGGATTTCAGCGCTGACATCTTCCCCTTCCAGGATCACTTCAAGGTTGCCATCAGTAGAGACAAAGCGCACATCCAGATGCGCAGCCAGCGGTACCAGCGCTTCCTCGGACGCAACATCTACATGATGATGCAGCGCAGCCAGCGCCAGCACGCGATAGATTGCTCCCGAATCTAAAAGATGCCATTGCAATGCTTCCGCCATCGCTTTGCACAGAGTACCTTTCCCTGCGCCACTCGGCCCATCAATGGTGATTACCGGGGCAATTGCCGTCATCTTTTTCTCCTTAATTAAGGCATACCGTTAACATGAACGCCGCGCATTATACGCGCCAACGTGCGCAACTGTTAACTTTGCGTGCAAATTCCGAAATGATTGAAGCAGAGTGTAGAAGAAATGAAAGAGGATGACTGTCAGAAAGCGTAAGGAAATGCCGCATCGGGTGATGCGGCATAAGATCATCAGGCCAGGGTGCTAATGCGCGCCAGCTGCTCGAAGTAGTCCGGGAAGGTCTTTGCCGTACATTTCGGATCGAGAATAGTGACCGGCGTATCCGACAGCGCCACCAGCGAGAAACACATCGCCATGCGGTGATCGTTGTAGGTGCCAATTTCTGCAAATTGCAATTTTGCCGGAGGGGTAACGCGAATGTAGTCTTCGCCCTCTTCGACCTCCGCCCCCACTTTACGCAGCTCGGTTGCCATTGCGAACAGGCGGTCCGTCTCTTTTACGCGCCAGTTGTAAATGTTCCGCAGCGTGGTGGTGCCTTTCGCAAACAGCGCAGCGGTGGCAATGGTCATCGCCGCATCAGGAATGTGGTTCATGTCCATATCGATAGCGTTCAGCTCACCGTGGGTACAGGCGATGAAATCATCGCCCCAGGTTACCACCGCGCCCATTTTTTCCAGTACGTCGGCAAAACGGATATCGCCCTGCACGCTGTTGCGGCCAATCCCGGTCACCTTGACGGTACCGCCCTTGATCGCGCCCGCGGCCAGGAAGTAAGAGGCCGATGACGCGTCGCCTTCGACAAGATACTGGCCCGGAGACTGATACTGCTGCCCACCGCGCACCACGAAGCGCTGGTAAGACTGGTTTTCCACCTCAACGCCGAAGGTATTCATCAGGTGCAGGGTGATATCAATGTACGGCTTAGAGACCAGGTCGCCTTTAATGCTGATAACGGTATCCTGTGGGGCCAGCGGTGCGGTCATCAGCAGCGCGGTCAGGAACTGACTGGAGACGCTACCGTCCACCTCAACGTTACCCCCGGTAAATCCACCGCGCAGACGCAGTGGCGGGTAATTTTCCTGCTCAAGATAATCAATCTGCGCGCCGCCCTGACGCAGGGCATCCACCAGATGGCCGATCGGGCGCTCTTTCATTCGCGGCTCACCGGTCAGCACAATATTGTTGTTCCCCAGACACAGCGCTGCGGCCAGAGGACGCATTGCCGTACCGGCGTTACCCAGGAAAAGCTCCAGCGCTTCAGCAGAACGTAACGCGCCGCCGTTACCGGTGACTTCACAACGGGTACGATCGTCGGACAGCGTATAATGAACTCCCAACGCTTTCAGCGCATTGAGCATATGGCGCACGTCATCGCTGTCCAGCAGGTTGGTGAGGACGGTGGTACCGTGTGCCAAAGCTGCCAGCAGCAGAGCGCGGTTCGAGACACTTTTTGAACCAGGCAGATTAATGGTGCCATCTACCCGCGCGATAGGTTGTAACGTCAGGGATTCCATGAAACTCAACTCTCAACTCAACATAATAAAAACCCCGCAGCAACGCTGCGGGGGTGAAAAACAGCCCGTTAACCGTGACGACGTTCGAAGTCGATCATGAAATCGGTCAGGGCTTTAACGCCTTCCAGCGGCATGGCGTTATAGATAGAGGCACGCATCCCGCCAACCACGCGATGGCCTTTCAGCGCGTGCAGACCCGCCGCGAACGACTCTTCCAGGAATACGCTGTCCAGGCTGCTGTCTGCCAGCTGGAACGGTACGTTCATGCGCGAACGGTTAGCTTTCGCCACATCGTTACGGTAGAAATCGCTCTTGTCGATCGTGCCGTACAGCAGTTCGGCTTTCTGCTGATTGATCTTGTCCATCTGCGCCACGCCGCCGTTTTGCTTCAGCCATTTGAAGACCAGGCCGGAGAGATACCAGGCAAACGTAGGTGGGGTGTTGAACATGGAGTCGTTGTCATTCAGGACGGTGTAATCCAGGATTGACGGGCAGGACTTATGGGCTTTCCCCAGCAGGTCTTCACGGACGATGACAATTGTCAGCCCCGCAGGACCGATGTTTTTCTGAGCACCTGCGTAAATGACGCCGTAGCGGCTGACGTCCAGCGGGGTGGACAGAATGGTTGAAGAGAGGTCCGCCGTCACAATGACATTGTCGCCAAAGTCTGGCTCTTCGTGAATGGCGATGCCGTCGATGGTTTCGTTCGGGCAGTAGTGGAGATACGCGGCGTTGTCAGACAGCTGCCACTCGCTCATCGGCTTCACGGCGCGCAGGCCGTCGACGGTGACCTTGGCATCGATGACATTCGGCGTGCAGTATTTGTGCGCTTCTTTTACCGCACTGGCTGCCCAGTAACCGGCATCGACGTAATCAGCGGTGGTTTTGTCGCCCAGCAGATTAAGCGGGATACCCGCAAACTGGCCGCGTCCACCGCCGTGACAGAACAATACTT
Source organism: Enterobacter cloacae complex sp. I2 (assembly GCF_014896205.1). Taxonomy (NCBI): domain Bacteria; kingdom Pseudomonadati; phylum Pseudomonadota; class Gammaproteobacteria; order Enterobacterales; family Enterobacteriaceae; genus Enterobacter; species Enterobacter cloacae complex sp. I2. Next base: position 10,552 of record NZ_JADBRA010000003.1, on the reverse strand, counting down.
TGTAGTTCGAGGGAATGTTCAGCAGATCGCGAAAATCCTTTTCTGCCTCTTCCGCCACCTGAATAAACGCTTTACCCCGGTGGCTGATTTCCATCACCGACGTACCCAGACCGTTCCAGTCACAAAGTTCCTGTTGAGCCTGTTTAAGCACGTCTGCCGGTAACATTGCCGGACCTGAACTGAAATTAAAGACTTGAGCCATTTCCCCTCACCACGCTAAAAGCCATAAGTTATAACTGTGGATATCGGTTTTATCATTCAGTGACACGCGCCGCAATGTCTAAAACTTATGGCCGGAGAAATGTGTCCCTCGTCACACAATACAATCTGCCGTACCGTTGTCACAAAACCGACAAAATCGCTGTCAGGTAATGCGCTTAGCCCGGCTAACCTTCGTCCATTCTGGATTCGTACAGCGAGGACATAATTGATGATCGCCCGCCTGCATGCCCACCACGTGGCTACATTTTATGCAGGCATACTCGCCCGCCTCAGGTACGGTTTTGTATCGCTCGATGAGCATATCCGGCAGGATGCACAGCCCGGGCCTGACCTCATCGTCGGGATAGTAATAAATGCTGATTTGACCGTTCGTTTCCATAATCGCCAGACGCACCTGCCCCAGCTGTTCAACGCTGCTGATGCGAAGCTCCATAAAGAACTCAAACTCCGTCATATTGGCGCGTTGCACGTTCTCCCAGGCCAGTTGACCATCTTCGACAATCACCACCGGCTTCCCTTCGAACAGATCTTCCAGCTTTTCGCTTTTCGACATCAGCCACATGACCAGCCGGTAGAGCAGCGCGAGCGTCACGAAGACGATAAAGACCGGCACCATAGGCACATCGTCATAAAAGGCAACGTCCCCCGCCGCCGACCCCAGCGTCAGGATGATCAGCACCTCAAACAACGACATCTGCCGGACGCCGCGGCGTCCGGTGATTTTCAGAAACAGGAAGACGAGAACAAAGGTGTAGAAGCTGCGCAGCGCCACTTCACCTAAAAACTCGGGGGGAACTTTATCAAACGCCATCCGCTGGAGATCAAATGCTTTCATTTTTCTATGCCTTAACAGTAGGTTACTGCTTATAAGCATAGCCCAGCCATTTATTTTCGCCGGAGATAGCACCCGTCACGCAAAACCCGTATCATTGCGCGCTTTACGTACGATAAAAGTGAACGCCATGACTCAAACGTTTATCCCCGGCAAAGACGCCGCTCTGGAAGATTCCATCGCTCGCTTCCAGCAGAAACTGACCGACCTGGGCTTTAATATCGAAGAAGCCTCCTGGCTGAATCCGGTGCCTCACGTCTGGTCCGTGCATATTCGCGACAAAGACTGTGCGCTGTGCTTTACCAACGGTAAAGGCGCAACCAAAAAAGCGGCGCTGGCCTCTGCGCTGGGTGAGTATTTTGAACGTCTGTCGACCAACTATTTCTTCGCCGACTTCTGGCTGGGCGACTCCATCGCCAACGGTCCGTTCGTTCACTACCCGAATGAAAAATGGTTCCCGCTGACCGAGGACGATGAACTGCCGGAAGGTATTCTGGATGCGCGTCTGCGTGCGTTCTACGATCCGGAAAACGAACTGACCGCCAGCATGCTGATCGACCTGCAATCCGGCAATGAGGAACGTGGGATCTGCGCCCTGCCGTTCACCCGCCAGTCTGATGAGCAGACCGTGTATATTCCGATGAATATCGTTGGCAACCTGTACGTGTCTAACGGCATGTCCGCCGGTAACACCCGCAACGAAGCGCGCGTGCAGGGGCTGTCTGAAGTTTTCGAGCGTCACATCAAAAACCGCATTATTGCCGAATCCATCAGCCTGCCGGAGATCCCGGCTGACGTGCTGGCCCGCTACCCGGGCGTGGTGGAATCCATCGCCAAACTGGAAGCGGAAGGTTTCCCAATCTTTGCCTACGACGGTTCTCTGGGCGGGAAATATCCGGTTATCTGCGTAGTGCTGTTCAACCCGGCCAACGGCACCTGCTTCGCCTCCTTCGGCGCGCACCCTGACTTCGGCGTGGCGCTGGAGCGTACCGTGACCGAACTGCTGCAAGGTCGTAGCCTGAAAGACCTCGACGTGTTTACGCCGCCGACCTTTGATGATGAAGAGGTCGCCGAGCACACCAACCTCGAAACGCACTTCATCGACTCCAGCGGTTTGATCTCCTGGGATATGTTCAAGCAGGACGCGGACTATCCGTTCGTGGACTGGAGCTTTGCCGGTACGACGGAAGAAGAGTTCGCCACGCTGATGGCGATCTTCAACGCGGAGGATCAGGAAGTCTATATTGCCGACTATGAACACCTTGGCGTTTACGCGTGCCGTATCATTGTACCGGGCATGTCCGACATTTATCCGGCAGAAGATCTGTGGCTGGCGAACAACAGCATGGGCGCACATCTGCGTGAAACCCTGCTGGCCCTGCCGGGCAGCGAGTGGGAAAAGGAAGACTATCTGAACCTGATCGCCCAGCTGGACGACGAAGGTCACGATGATTTCACCCGCGTACGTGAGCTGCTGGGTCTGGCAACCGGAAAAGATAACGGCTGGTACACGCTGCGCATCGGCGAACTGAAAGCGATGCTGGCACTGGCGGGCGGCGATCTGGATCAGGCTCTGGCCTGGACCGAGTGGACGATGGAGTTTAACCAGTCCGTCTTCTCCGCCGAGCGCACTAACTATTACCGTTGCCTGCAAACGCTGCTCCTGCTTTCTCAGGAAGACGAGCGCGAGCCATTGCAGTATCTGAACGCCTTTGTCCGCATGTACGGTGCAGATGCTGTTGAAGCTGCCAGCGCGGCGCTGAGCGGTGAAGAGCCGTTCTATGGCCTGCAAGCGGTTGACAGCGATCTGAAAGCCTTCCCGGCGCATCAGTCGCTGCTGAATGCGTATGAAAAATTGCAGAAGGCAAAAGCCGCTTACTGGTCAAAATAAGCGCATATAACATTAATGGCAGTAGGCGTATTCAACCGCCTGAGCTATATTACGGGGCAATTTCATTGCCCCTTTTTTTTTATTTTTAGGCAATGACATTTAAATGTAATAGTTAAGTTAACCATGGGTAAATATAAAAATACTTACCTGTGCTTTACTGTTACTAATTATAATAAATACTCCATTTTAATTAACTGTTTTAAGGGAGGCTGAAGGAAAAAATTCAACTCTTTTCATAACTTTTAAAATTTATTTTTATACGGATAATCAAATACTTACTCCGCTTTTGCTGTAAAACCATACACACTGCGGGCCTATAAGCCAGGCGAGATATGATCTATATCAATTTCTCTTCTATAATGCTTTGTTAGTATCTCGTCGCCGACTTAATAAAGAGAGAGTTAGTGTGAAAGCTGACAACCCTTTTGATCTATTACTCCCCGCTGCGATGGCGAAAGTTGCCGAAGAAGCGGGTGTCTACAAAGCAACGAAACATCCGATGACGACGTTCTTTCTGGCCATCACGGCTGGTGTGTTCATCTCCATCGCTTTCGTCTTCTATATCACAGCCACCACCGGCACGGCCGGGATGCCTTTCGGCATAGCGAAACTGATTGGTGGTATTTGCTTCTCACTGGGTCTGATTCTTTGCGTCATCTGCGGTGCCGACCTCTTCACCTCAACGGTGTTGATTGTTGTGGCAAAAGCCAGCGGAAGAATTACCTGGGGTCAACTGGGGCGCAACTGGCTCAACGTCTACGTTGGTAACCTGATTGGCTGTCTGCTCTTTGTTCTGTTGATGTGGCTCTCTGGCGAGTACATGACCGCCAACGGCGGCTGGGGGCTTAACGTCCTGCAAACCGCTGACCACAAAATGCACCATACATTTATCGAAGCTGTTGCTCTCGGCATCCTTGCAAACCTGATGGTCTGCCTGGCGGTCTGGATGAGCTACTCTGGTCGTAGCCTGATGGATAAAGCCATGATTATGGTTCTGCCGGTTGCGATGTTTGTTGCCAGCGGCTTTGAGCACAGTATTGCGAATATGTTCATGATCCCGATGGGGATTGTTATCCGCAACTTTGCAAGCCCGGAGTTCTGGACTGCTGTTGGTTCAACCCCGGAAAGTTTTTCACACCTGACTATTATGAATTTCATTACTGATAACCTGATCCCCGTCACTATCGGGAACATTATCGGTGGGGGTCTGTTAGTTGGGTTGACATACTGGGTCATTTACCTGCGTGGCGGCGATCATCATTAATGGTTGTCTCAGGCAGTAAATAAAAAATCCACTTAAGAAGGTAGGTGTTACATGTCCGAGCTTAATGAAAAGTTAGCCACAGCCTGGGAAGGTTTTACGAAAGGTGACTGGCAGAATGAAGTCAACGTCCGTGACTTTATTCAGAAAAACTATACCCCGTATGAAGGTGACGAATCCTTCCTGGCTGGTGCAACTGACGCAACCACCAAGCTGTGGGACAGCGTAATGGAAGGCGTTAAACTGGAAAACCGCACTCACGCGCCAGTTGATTTTGACACCTCCGTTGCTTCCACCATCACTTCTCACGATGCTGGCTACATCAACAAAGCCCTTGAGAAAATCGTTGGTCTCCAGACTGAAGCACCACTGAAACGCGCAATCATCCCGTTCGGTGGCATTAAAATGGTTGAAGGTTCCTGCAAAGCGTATAACCGCGAGCTGGACCCAATGCTGAAAAAAATCTTCACCGAATACCGTAAAACCCATAACCAGGGCGTATTCGATGTTTACACCAAAGACATTCTGAACTGCCGTAAATCTGGCGTTCTGACCGGTCTGCCAGATGCCTATGGCCGTGGCCGTATCATCGGTGACTACCGTCGCGTTGCGCTGTACGGTATCGACTTCCTGATGAAAGACAAATACGCACAGTTCGTCTCTCTCCAGTCTGACCTGGAAAACGGCGTAAACCTGGAAGCGACTATCCGTCTGCGTGAAGAGATTGCTGAACAGCACCGTGCGCTGGGTCAGATCAAAGAGATGGCGGCGAAATACGGCTGCGATATCTCTGGCCCTGCAACCAACGCTCAGGAAGCTATCCAGTGGACCTACTTCGGCTACCTGGCCGCTGTTAAGTCTCAGAACGGTGCAGCAATGTCCTTCGGCCGCGTATCCACCTTCCTGGATGCGTACATCGAACGTGACCTGAAAGCAGGTAAAATCACCGAGCAAGACGCTCAGGAAATGATTGACCACCTGGTCATGAAACTGCGTATGGTTCGCTTCCTGCGTACTCCAGAATATGATGAGCTGTTCTCTGGTGACCCAATCTGGGCAACCGAATCTATCGGCGGTATGGGCGTAGATGGCCGTACTCTGGTAACCAAAAACAGCTTCCGCTTCCTGAACACCCTGTACACCATGGGTCCTTCTCCGGAGCCGAACATCACCGTTCTGTGGTCTGAAAAACTGCCTCTGAACTTCAAGAAATTCGCCGCTAAAGTGTCCATCGACACCTCTTCTCTGCAATACGAGAACGATGACCTGATGCGTCCGGACTTCAACAACGACGACTACGCTATCGCGTGCTGCGTAAGCCCAATGGTTGTTGGTAAGCAAATGCAGTTCTTCGGTGCGCGTGCAAACCTGGCGAAAACCATGCTGTACGCAATCAACGGCGGCGTTGATGAAAAACTGAAAATGCAGGTTGGTCCTAAGTCTGAACCTATCAAAGGCGACGTGCTGAACTATGACGAAGTCATGGAGCGCATGGACCACTTCATGGACTGGCTGGCTAAGCAGTACGTGACCGCGCTGAACGTTATCCACTACATGCACGACAAGTACAGCTACGAAGCCTCTCTGATGGCGCTGCACGACCGTGACGTGGTTCGTACCATGGCGTGTGGTATCGCAGGCCTGTCCGTTGCGGCTGACTCCCTGTCTGCAATCAAATATGCGAAAGTTAAACCAATTCGTGACGAAGACGGTCTGGCTATCGACTTCGAAATCGAAGGCGAATACCCGCAGTTTGGTAACAACGACGCTCGCGTTGATGACATGGCAGTTGACCTGGTAGAACGTTTCATGAAGAAAATTCAGAAACTCACTACCTACCGTAACGCTATCCCGACTCAGTCTGTTCTGACCATCACCTCTAACGTTGTGTATGGTAAGAAAACCGGTAACACCCCAGACGGTCGTCGTGCTGGCGCGCCATTCGGCCCAGGTGCTAACCCAATGCACGGTCGTGACCAGAAAGGTGCAGTTGCCTCTCTGACCTCCGTTGCTAAACTGCCGTTTGCTTACGCGAAAGATGGTATCTCTTACACCTTCTCTATCGTGCCAAACGCGCTGGGTAAAGATGACGAAGTACGTAAAACTAACCTTGCGGGTCTGATGGATGGTTACTTCCACCACGAAGCGTCCATCGAAGGTGGTCAGCACCTGAACGTGAACGTGATGAACCGTGAAATGCTGCTCGACGCGATGGAACACCCTGAGAAATATCCTCAGCTGACCATTCGTGTATCAGGTTACGCAGTACGTTTTAACTCCCTGACTAAAGAACAGCAGCAGGACGTTATCACCCGTACTTTCACTCAGTCCATGTAAGTGGAATTGACTGAAATCACGCGTTAAAAAGCGTACAATAAAGGCTCCACGTCAGTGGGGCCTTTTTAGCACCCTCTTCTCCTCAGTCTCTTTTGTCCGCTATCTATACTTTATGGATAACAGCCAAAACAGACTTCAACACAGCCGGCTTTGAGCTGTGCATACTCAGGCCCCGGACGGGCCGATGCTGGAGATATCACCGCAATGTCAATTATTGGTCGCATTCACTCCTTTGAATCCTGTGGCACCGTCGATGGCCCGGGGATCCGTTTCATCACCTTTTTCCAGGGCTGCCTGATGCGCTGCCTGTACTGCCACAACCGTGACACCTGGGATACCCACGGCGGCAAAGAAGTCACCGTTGAGGATCTGATGAAAGAGGTGGTGACCTATCGCCACTTTATGAACGCGTCCGGCGGTGGCGTGACGGCATCCGGCGGTGAAGCCATTCTTCAGGCTGAATTTGTGCGCGACTGGTTCCGCGCGTGCCACAAAGAAGGCATTCATACCTGCCTCGACACCAACGGCTTTGTACGCCGCTACGATCCGGTTATTGATGAACTGCTTGAGGTAACCGATCTGGTGATGCTCGATCTCAAACAGATGAACGATGAAATTCACCAGAACCTGGTCGGCGTCTCGAACCACCGTACGCTGGAATTTGCCAAATACATTGCCAACAAAGGTGTCAAAACGTGGATCCGCTACGTGGTGGTGCCGGGCTGGTCAGATGATGATGATTCCGCGCATCGTCTGGGCGAGTTTACCCGGGATATGGGCAACGTGGAGAAAATTGAACTCCTGCCCTATCACGAGTTGGGTAAACACAAATGGGTGGCGATGGGCGAAGAGTACAAGCTTGACGGCGTGAAGCCGCCGAAAAAAGAGACGATGGAACGCGTCAAAGGCATTCTTGAGCAATACGGCCACAAGGTCATGTATTAAGAAAAAGGCCCGGTGAGAACCGGGCCTTTTTATATTCTATTCAAAGACGCCGTTAATAACGGCAGTCACAATCGCGGTACTCAGGGCAATTAAGACGAGGTCGTCCCCCACCACGCGCCATTCATACCCCGGATAGGAAGGAAGCTGGCCGAGCATTGAGGCCGGCACGGTTTTCTTTGCAATGCCCGGAGGCAGCGGTTTACCGCGCGCAAGATTTTTCGCAATGCCCGGAGGCAGAGAGTCATAGCCCGTTAAGCCATAATTCAGCGCCAGATGGCGGGCACGATCGAAGCTCACGCGCACATCGACGTCGTTACCGACATCTTTGCTGTTTTTGACGCTTTTATCCGATTTTCCTGGATTATCCTGACCCTTATTTTGCTTATTACCATGGTTGCCGGCGTTGCCGTTACCATGATTGCCGCTATTACCTTGTCCGCCACCGTTTCCGTGGCCACCGCCATTCCCGTTCCCGGGATTAGCCATGACCGGAGCCGTTGCAAACGTTAAGGACAACACTACGGCAAGTGCGGTAGTGGTAAAACGACGAGTAGACATGATGGCTGCCTTTTAGTGGTAGTACGCATTTGAATTATCGCCAGGCAGTAAAAACGCACAATAAGCAAAAGTCTTATATGTGACAGGGACAAAAAAGCCTGTCATCGACAGGCTTTTAATTCGTCAGGCATGTGCCACCGGCGTGGGATGCTCGCCGACTTTGCGCAGCAACATTAGCAGATAGATAAACGACACGCTGGCAATCATGATAAACAGCAGGTTATCAGAGTAGTTTTGCATGAGCATGGAGGTGAAAGTCGGCCCCAGCAAGCTGCCGATGGTGTAGCTCAGCAATAAAGCCTGGTTCATCGCCACCAGCTGATGATGCTCTACTTTCTCACAGGCCCAGGCCATCGCGACGGGATAGAGCGTAAAGCCCGCAGCCCCCAGAATGAACAGCGCAGGCGCCATCGCGGCGTTACTGAGCATGGCGAGGCAGCCCATGATCACCACAAAAACCTGCACGCGCAGCACCAGCAGGCGACCAAAACGATCGGCCAGACGACCGATCGGCCATTGACCTACAATCCCAGCGCTGACCATGACCGCCATCCAGAAACCGATCCCGGAATCGCTGACGCCCTGATGGTTGAGATAGAGCGGCATCAGGCCATAGAGTGAACCCAGCACAATCCCGGAGATAATGCAGCCGTTAACGCCTAAACGCGCCTGACGAAGCCTGAGCATCGGCCAGACGTGCGTAGCTTCCTGATGCTCACTGCTCTGGTTCACGATTCGGGTAAAGAGCAGCGGCAGGACCGCAGCCAGCACCATGCCCGTTACCCACGGCAGTACGCTCATCAGGTCGGTTGGGAATTTGCTGACCATCAGTTGTCCCAGAACGGTACCGACGTAATACACCATCATGTAAGCTGCCAGCAGACGCCCGCGGTTACGCGAGGTGCCGCTGCACATCAGCGCACTTTCCACCACCACCCAGATCATTGCGCAGCCGACGCCCGCAATAAAGCGCCAGACCATCCAGCTCCAGAAGCCGACCATCAGGCCTAAACCGGCGCATCCGACGGCAAAGATCAGCGACGCCAGATAATAACTACGGTTAAAACCAAAACGTTTAATAAGGCTACCCGTTAATAAGGTGCCCAGCAGATTTCCCGTAAAAAAGGACGAGCTAACCATACCCACCTGCCAGGTCGGTAAGTTTTCATGGGCCAGCCAGAGCGGAACGAGTGTGTTTAACACCGCGATCGCCAGGGTCAGCAAAAGCAGGCCACAGAGCAACAAAAGCACCGGGCGGGTATAGGTGGTCATGGATTAAAAACCGTGAGGAAGTTCAGATTTCGTGCGCATCATGCCACTGGCAAAAACAAAGTCAATCCACCGATTCAGGCGTCACGCACGATATGCGCCATGTCGATTTAAAAAACTCATCCTGCTAATGCAAAGCCTGCTACAGATATTAATTATCTATTTGTTTTTATTTATATCCGGGAAATTCTTAAGCGAAACATCAGTTGAAAAATTTCATGAATGAAAAAAGAAAAGCCGGGCGCTATGTCCCGGCTTTATATAACAAAAAATAAAAACTAGCTGGCGATAGCCATACCGACCGTCATATGCAGACCGTAAAATACGCCGCGGCCAATCAGTTCCCCGGCCAGCACCAGTACAAACGCCAGCGACAGCAACGGCAGCGCGGGCTGGTAGCCTTTAAGCTGAGGGGCAACCCAGCAGACCAGCGCCGCCGTCAGCAGCACCACGCGCCAGGCCATCAGCGAACCGTAATCCGGCACCAGGGCCGAAGCCTGTTGGATAGAGCTGTGAATCGTCGCCAGCTCCGCTCCCTGCATCAGCGCCACAACGGTACTGATGACCAGTGCCAGCAGCGAGACCGCAGGCAGCAGGCGCATCGCCCAACCCGTAACGCCGGCCACGCGCAGCAGCAGATAGCCCAGCAGCGGGCCGCCAATGAACATCGTCAGGAAGAAGCTCATCGGTGTCCAGACGCTGTACCAGGTCGGAACGGTGTCAATCGTGTTGTACACCCGAACCATCATCCAGACGAATACCACGCCCAGTATCATGGTGACGATAAGCCACAACGCGCGTAACCCTGACGGCAGCTTTTTCACCGCTGCCAGTAGCCACCCCAGCCCGCCTACGGCAAAGAAGATTGCGCCGCTGGCAATCTCATTACTCAGCGAAGAGGCGCCCACGCGATTCAGGGAGTTGAACGCGCGCATCGGCGAACCCAGGTGCAGCGTGGAGGCGATAAAGCCAATGCCCATCAGCACCCACAGACCGAACATACTGAGCACCAGACGCTGCTGGCGTTCGGCACTGAGATTACCTTTCATAAGCGCCAGCGCGAGGACAATAAACCCGCCCACCACGCACTGCCCAAAGACCGTGAAGATCATCAGCGGCCATTCATGCCATCCACTTCCCATCTCACACCTCCTTCGGGTTTGCCAGGTAGCCGGTGGTGTCACCCGTCGGACGGCTGTTGGCGTTAGGTTTAATCACAATACTCGGCTTCGTGAAG